>JAAUPH010000174.1 GCA_012035435.1 Sphingopyxis sp.
CGCCGTTCGCCCAGCCCGCGCCGCGCCAGAGCACCGCCGCGCATCTGCGCAAATTCGCCATCATCGACAAAGCCCAGCCGGGCGCAGCGCGCCACCGCCGCCGTGACCGCATCGCTGGACGACCCTTCATCATCCCAGCCGCGTTCGAACAATTTGCGCCCCAGATAGCGGGCCAGCCGCGCCTCGCTCGTCGCAAAACGCCCGACATAGGCCAGCGCCAGCTCATCGAGCCGCGCGCGATCAAGCGGGCGCGGCGCGGGACGAGGCTGGTTGGAACGCGAACGGGCACGGGTCATCGCCTTGTTTATGCCACAGTCGGGCCTGATTGCGAACGCCTGTCGGCGGCATCCAACCGCCATAAATTGGGGCGAGCCAAAGGTTGCCCGACGATGTTCAGTCGCGGGAGGGAGTGGAGGATGTCGGACCGCGAAACTGGCGCGGCCATCCTCGCCCACCCCCCACAGACCAGGGATGTTTTGCTACCCATGACCGATATCGCGACGACCGCCGCGCTGGCCCCCACCCCTTCGCACGACAGCTTGCCGCGCCGCTTTTCCGATTTTGCGACGCTGGGCGAGGCGCTCGACTATGCCGCGTGCGGCGTGCGCGGGCTGAATTTCCACGATCCACGCGGCAATCTGGCGCGGCCCTACAGCTATGCCGAGCTGCGCGCCGACGCGCTCAGCGCCGCCTATCGGCTCATTGCCGCAGGCATCCGCCCTGGCGACCGCGTGGCGCTGATCGCTGAAACCAGCGCGGAATTTGCCGCGCTCTTCTTCGGTGCAATTTATGCCGGGGCGTGGCCAGTGCCGCTGCCGCTGCCAACATCCTTCGGCGGCCGCGACAATTATGTCGCGCAGATTGGCGTTCAACTCGACAGCTGCGATCCGGCGATGCTCTTCTATCCCCCCGAAATCGCGGCGATGGCCAGCGATGCGGCAACAGCCAAGGGCGTCACCGGGATCGATTGGGCCAGCTTTGCCGAGCGCGCCGCACCTGTCGCCGCCCTGCCCGAACAGCGCAGCGACGAAACCTGTTATCTGCAATATAGCAGTGGGTCGACGCGCTTTCCGCACGGCGTTGCGGTGACGCACGCTGCGCTGCTCAACAATCTCGCCGCGCACAGCCATGGCATGGAAGTGTGCGAGACCGATCGCTGTGTGTCCTGGCTGCCCTGGTATCATGATATGGGCCTCGTCGGCTGTTTCCTCTCGCCCGTCGCCAATCAGGTGTCGGTCGATTATTTGAAGACCGAGGATTTTGCTCGCCGCCCACTCGCTTGGCTCGACCTTATCAGTCGCAATCCGGGGACGACGCTCAGCTATTCGCCGACCTTTGGCTATGACATTTGCGCGCGCCGTATTTCCAGCCAGAGCCATGTGGCCGACCGGTTTGACCTGTCGCGCTGGCGCGTTGCGGGAAATGGCGCCGACATGATCCGCCCCGATGTCATGCAGGCCTTTGTCGACGCCTTTGCCGATGCCGGGTTCAAGGCCAGCGCTTTCCTTCCCAGCTATGGTCTTGCCGAAGCGACGCTGGCGGTGTCGATCATGCCGCCCGGCGAGGGCATTGTGGTCGAACTGGTCGAGGAAACCGAACTGTCCGGTGCCGCCAATGACAGCGAACGACCCACCCGGTACCGCGCCATCGTCAATTGCGGCAAACCCGCGCGCGACATGACCATCGAGGTGCGCGACGAGGCGGGCAATCCGCTGCCCGATCAGACCGTTGGCAAGGTGTGGTGTACCGGCCCGTCATTGATGACCGGCTATTATCGCGATCCCGAAGCGACGGCGGCCTGCATGGCCGATGGCTGGCTCGATACCGGCGATATGGGATATATCTCAGCTGGTTATATCTACATCGTTGGCCGCGCCAAGGACATGATCATTATCAATGGCAAGAATCACTGGCCGCAGGACATCGAATGGGCGGTCGAACAATTGCCCGGATTCAAGTCGGGCGACATTGCCGCTTTTGCGATCACCGCACCGGGGGGCGAAGAAACCCCCGCCGTGCTGGTGCAGTGCCGTACCAGCGACGAACATGAACGGGCTAAGTTGCGCGAAACCATCCGCGACCGCGTTCGCGCCATTACCGGCATGAACTGTCTGATCGAACTGGTCCCGCCGCGCACCTTGCCCCGCACCAGCTCGGGCAAGCTCAGCCGGTCAAAGGCCCGCGCGCAATATTTGTCGGGCGAGATTCAGCCCTTTCGCATTGCCGCCTGAACAATATCGGCGCAGGCGCGAACCGCATCAAATAGGGACGTTTTTCTAAGCCGCGCTTACGCTTGAGTAACCTGTCGCCGATAGAGCGGCGGCGTGACGACGCATCCGAACCCTTCCAGCGGCAGCCGACTGCAAATTATGCCCGTGCGCACGCTGCTGGGCTTCGGTCCGCACGGGGACGATGTCCCCGAACTACGCGCGCTACAACTGGCGCCGCTCAACGGTCGTGGCAGCTTTCGACTTGTTTTGAATCTGGTCGTCGCGATGATCGGCGCGTCGAGCATGGTCCATACTGCTGCGCCCTCGATTGCGCTCATGTGGCTTGCGGCAAGCTGCACCTTTGCCATCTGGTCATGGCATGGGTTCCGCACCATGCATCAAGCCAATCGCGACATTGCCGAACGCGATTTCTTTCGCAGGATTCACCTTCATTCGGTCGTAACAACCGGCCTCTGGCTTCCCACATTCTGGTTTCAGGGCGCCGAGCCCACGGTCGCGCACATTCTGCCGCTGTGGACGGTGACGCTGCTACAGATGGTGGCGCTCACCATCTTTGTAAACAGCATTCCAATGGCATGCATGATCTTCATCCTGCCGATCAGCCTGTCGGCCTCCTTCGCCTTTGCCGTTGCTGGCGAACCTGTGCTGGCGGTGGTTGTCGCCGTGATCGGCTTTGCGCTTGGTTTGGCGACCATCCGGTCGGCACAAAGCTATGTCCTGTTCCGCCATGCCGAAGCGACGTTGCACGAGAAAAGCGAGACCGTAAGCCTGCTGCTCAAGGAATTTGAAGACGCGTCGGCGGACTGGCTGTGGCAGACCGATCCCGGACGGCGGCTGGAACATGTGTCGCCGCGCTTTGCCTATGCGCTCGGCATGTCGGTCGAACAGCTTGACGGCATGCCGCTGCTTCAGGCAATTTCGGGCGACGCCTGGGACAGCGGACGCTTCCCCGCAGCGCTCCACGATATGGCCGAAAAGATGAAGCGGCGCGAAAGTTTTTCAGACCTGATCGTGCCGGTTTCGATCGGGGGCAAAAACCGCTGGTGGGAATTGTCCGCCTCGCCGCGCGTGGACGAAACCGGCCGCTTCATGGGTTTTCGCGGCGTCGGTTCGGACGTGACGGCCGAACATCAATCGGCGTCCGAAATCGCGCGAATGGCGCGGTACGACAATCTGACCGGCCTGCCCAACCGCTTGCACCTCAACGAAATGTTGGAGATGGGGTTATCCGAGGCGACCGCCGCGCGGGCGCGCTGCGCGCTGCTGATCATCGACCTCGACCGGTTCAAGGCGGTCAACGATACGCTGGGCCATCCGGTCGGCGACCAGCTGTTGGCGCAGGTGTCCGCCCGGCTGCGCGCGTTGATACCCAAGGATTCGCTGTGCGGGCGCCTGGGCGGCGATGAATTTGCCGTCGTCATGCGCACCTTGACCGGCCCGACCGAGGCCGAAAAACTGGGGCAGCAGATCATCGAGGCGATTAGCCGCCCTTATGTCGTCGATAATCATCAATTGTTTGTTGGCGCCAGCATCGGCTTTGCGATCGGCCCTCAGGATGGCGCATCGGTGGAAACACTGACGCGCAATGCCGACCTCGCGCTTTACAAATCCAAGGATCGCGGCGGTAATGTCGTCGCGCAATATGACGCATCGCTCCATGCGCAGGCCGAAGAGCGCCGGGTGATGGAACAGGAATTGCGCGGCGCACTTGAGCGCGGCGAATTCCACCTTAATTTCCAGCCTGTGGTCGAGGCAGCGGACGGTACGCTGGATGGTTTTGAAGCGCTGATCCGCTGGACCAACCCGCGACTGGGCAATGTGTCCCCCGCCAAATTCATCCCGCTGGCCGAAGAGGCACGGCTGATTGGGCCGATCGGCGAGTGGGTGATGCGCACGGCTTGCCGCGAGGCATGCCGCTGGCCGTCCAACCTCAAGATCGCCGTCAACGTCTCCGCCGAACAATTGACCGACGCCGGCTTCGCCTCGGTCGTCGTGTCCGCGCTGGCGCAAAGCGGCCTGTCCCCGCACCGGCTTGAAATCGAAGTGACCGAAAGCGTGTTTTTGCGCGACGGCGGCGGCGCGACCCAGCTGCTGGATCAACTGCTCCTGCTCGGTGTCCGGCTCAGCCTCGATGACTTTGGCACCGGCTATTCCTCACTCGGCTATTTGCGCAAGACGCATTTCTCGACGATCAAGGTGGACCGCAGCTTTGTGCAGGGCGCGGCCAAGAATAAGCCAGAGTCGATCGCAATTATCAGCGCGGTGGTCGCGCTCGCCGATGCGCTTGGCATGTCGACGACGGCCGAAGGTGCTGAGACCGAGCATGAGGTGGAAACGATTCGCGCGCTCGGCTGCCGCAAGATCCAGGGCTATTATTACGGCCGCCCGATGGCCGCATCCGACGTCATGGGCATGTTCGGCGACGGTAGAGCACGGGTCACCGCAGCCTGAATTTCGGATGAACGGTCCGCCCCGTCCGCGGCGCAATTCATCGCGCAGCGCTGGCGACTGACGGCAAGCGGGGTAAACGCGACAACAACGAAAATATTCCGGGGTCGCACCTTTCCATGTTTCTTCGTCACCTAACTGCGATTGTTGCGCTGCTCGCTGCTACGCTTACAACGGTGCCGGCCGTGGCCAGCAGCTATCTCCAATGCGTCCCCTTCGCGCGCGCGCAGTCGGGCATCGACATTTACGGCAATGCCGAAACCTGGTGGGCGCAAGCCGCTGGTCGCTATGAGCGCGGAAATGAACCGCGCGTCGGCGCGGTTCTCTCGATGCCCGGCACCCGCGCCATGCCGCTTGGCCATGTCGCCGTTGTCACCCAGATTGTCAGCGACCGGGAAATCCTGATCGACCATAGCAATTGGTCGCCGATCAACGGCCGCCGGGGCCAGATCGAGCGCGGCGTTCGCGCCGTCGATGTCAGCGCTGCCGGTGACTGGAGCCAGGTGCGTATCTGGTATGCGCCAATCCGCGACCTTGGCCTGCGCGCCAATCCCGCCGATGGATTCATCTATAGCGACGGCATTCCGGGCCGTAGCCTTGGCGACAGCCCACGCTGGGCCAAGGCCGGATGGCAACCCAGCAGCGAGCTTGCCGCCATCGCCGCTGACCTTACCGCCGGACGATAACGGTCTCAGCTTTGCTCGCCGTCCCCGGCGCCGCCTTCGTCACTCGCGGCGGCATCTTCAAACCAGGCCTCGACCTCGCCTGACAGCTTGATTGTCATCGGCTGACCAAAGCGGTCCTTTGACTTGCCCGCCGCGACGCGGATCCAGCCTTCGGAAATCGAATATTCCTCGACGTCGTGCGCTCCTTGCCCTTGAAGCGGATGCCGATGCCGCGCTGCAGCACCTCCATGTCGAAATGCGGCGACCGCGGGTTGGTCGACAGATGGTCGGGCGGGGTGTCGGTCATGGTCGATGATCTCCAAATCTATTGCCCGAGCGGCTAGAGCCGGCGCGCGCCCAAATCAACCCCGCGTGCGATGAGGCTTGCCGCAAAGCCCGCGCGCATTCTTGCCCGGCACACCTTTCGATCCGCCGC
>JAAUPH010000175.1 GCA_012035435.1 Sphingopyxis sp.
TTATGGGCGCCATCCAGGTTTTCCTCCGTAATGAAAAGCTTCCAAGCGTGGACAGAATTCTTCCCAGACAGCCTTCTCTTCCGGCGATTCTTCCGGCATGAGAGACCGATTCGTGAGAAAGTGCTAACCCAAACCTACGACAGCGGCAAAGAGTTCGTGCATCACCAATGACTCGCTGAGATTCTTGAAGCCAACGCCTCCTTCGCCCATCCGGATCATTTCTGGGAACGAGGATTCAACGAGAATACCAACGGCCTGCTCAGGCAGTACTTCCCCAAGGGCACCGACCTCAGCCTCCATGCACCCGAAGACCTCGAGGCCGTCGCCGCCGCGCTCAATGATCCGTATCCGGGCGGCCATATCACCGAATGCTATGCCCGGCCCCCAACGCGGCGTCCATGCGATTCAGGTGGAATTTGATCGTGCGCTCTATCTGGATGCGACAATGCAGCCCGAAGCGGATCGCGCCCTTGCGCTTGGCGAATGGTTGTTAGCCGCAGCCTGCCGCGCCTTGAATTCGCTGATTGTGGGAAACGACTGGCCACAGGCAGCTGAATAAAAAGCCACCTCGTGCGCACGGCACGAGGTGGCCAGGGTCCAGGGAGGACGCATTGCAGCATTAAGAGCCGCAACACTCACCGATACAGCAAGGGGGGAGCCGCAGCGGTGTAATCACAATGTAGGGTTAAGGAACGCCCGTTGCAAGCCGCAGAAGAAATTGGTCGGGGAGAGAGGATTCGAACCTCCGGCCCCTGCCTCCCGAAGACAGTGCTCTACCAGGCTGAGCTACTCCCCGACCGTGCCGCGTGACCGAGGTCGCCGCGAAGGCAGGAGCGCCCCCTAGCGACACCTGCCCCGATGTTCAAGCACCAACTTGGCTTTTCTGCACGCCTCGGCGCGATCACAAAAGGCCGGCTTGCCGAAAGCTGAAATGCCCGGCACAGGTCAGGATCAAATGGTCGCTGACCATCATCCCGCAAAGCTCGCATAGCGCCACGATCCGACGTGTCAGCGTCAGGTCGTCGGGACTCGGTCTCAGTTCGCCCGACGGATGGTTATGGGCAACCAGCAACTGCGCATTGTATCCGCTGCTGATCACCGCGCGGACCATCACGGGTGTCACCGCGACACTGCTGCGGCCGCGCCCGCCATTTTCGCAGGCGCTGAGCAGTCGGCCTTCTGGATCGAAGCAGAAAAATGTTAGCCACTCGCCCGCGTCGCTGAAATGCGGGCGCACCAGCGCGGAGATCAGCTCGCTTTCATTGCCGCGTGCAACGAAAGCGGGATCGCGATAGACAAGACTGGCTGTGGCCACACGCTCTATTCGCTTGCCTGGGCATCGCAGAGAAGCGACGACTGATCCAGATTTGATCGAATGTGGATACTTGCAGCATAGCCGTCCGAACCCTAGGCCGATGACGTCGCACCCCAACCCGAGTCTGATCGTCCATGCCGCATTATGAAACACAATATCTGGACCTGATGCGGCGTATCTGGGCAGAAGGTGACGAGCGTGTGGATCGCACCGGCGTTGGCACCCGCTCGCTGTTCGGTGAGACCATGCGCTTTTCGCTTGCTGATAACGCCGTTCCGCTGCTGACGACGAAGCGGGTGTTCTGGAAAACGGCGGTGCGGGAGCTGCTGTGGTTTTTGACTGGCGACACCAATATCCGCCCATTGTTGGCGCAGGGCGTACGCATCTGGACTGAGTGGCCGCTCGCGCAATATCGCGCAGCAAGCGGTAACGACATCAGCGCTACAGATTTCGAACAGCGCATCATCGACGATGCCGATTTCGCCGCCGCATGGGGCGATCTTGGCCCCGTCTACGGCCACCAATGGGTCAATTGGCCCGCTATGAGGCGGCCGAGGGCGGCCTGTTCCGCCGCGCCGCAGCCGGTCACAACCAGATTGCGGCGCTGGTCGTGTCGCTGCGCAACAATCCGGCGTCGCGGCGGCATATCTTCACCGGCTGGAATGTCGCCGATCTCGACGCGATGGCGCTGCCACCATGCCATATGACTTATCAATTCCATGTCCGCAGCGATGGCGGACTATCGTGCCTGCTGTTTCAGCGCAGCTGTGATTTGGGATTGGGGTTTGCCTTCAATATTTTCGAAGCGGCGCTGCTCACCCGCATGCTGGCCGACCAATGCGGTCTGACGGCGCGCGAGGTCGTGTGGACGGGCGGCGACGTTCATCTCTACCTGAACCACGCGGCGCTGGTCGAAGCACAGCTTGACCGGACGCCACAGGGCGCGCCGACGCTGCATATTCTGCGCCGCGCAGAGGATGTTTTCAGCTATCGTTTCGAGGATTTTGAGGTGCGGGACTATTCCCCGCAAGCCCATATCGCGGCGCCAGTTGCAGTATAGGCCACAGATTGCT
This sequence comes from Sphingopyxis sp., assembly GCA_012035435.1. Next base: position 2,389 of record JAAUPH010000175.1, read on the forward strand.
TTTCCCTGCTGTTTGAAATAATGTGTCGCGTCATTGAAACATAACTAAACCGCTTGGGAAGTGCCCGCGGTGACCGAGGATGCCGAATGCCTGACCCGCGCCCAAGTCTTGCGACCAACTTGCCGCCGCTGTCGCTCCATGTGCCCGAACCGCGTTTTCGGCCCGGCGATACCGCCGATTTCTCTGACATTGCGGTCCCCGGTGTCGATGCCATCGCGCGGCCGAGCGAGGGCGCGAAGCCCGATACGCTGCGCGATCTCGCCTATGGTCTGGTCCGGGTGCTTGATTTTGACGGGACTGCGGGCGGCTCGTGGAACCCCGGCCTGTCGACCGAGCGCAAGCTCGCGATGCTCCGCACGATGGTGCTCGTCCGCGCCTTCGACGACCGCATGTTCCGCGCGCAGCGGCAGGGCAAGACAAGCTTCTATATGAAATCGACGGGCGAAGAGGCAACGTCGGTCGCCACCGCCATGGCGCTCAATCGCGGCGACATGTGTTTCCCCAGCTATCGTCAGCAGGGCATCCTGATCGCGCGTGATTATCCCTTGGTCGCCATGATGAACCAGATTTATTCGAACCGCGGCGACCATCTGATGGGCCGTCAGCTGCCGATCATGTACAGCGCGCCCGACCATGGTTTTTTCAGCATTTCAGGCAATCTGGCGACGCAATATCCGCAAGCTGTCGGCTGGGCGATGGCGTCCGCAGCCAAGGGCGATACGCGGATCGCGGCAACGTGGTGCGGCGAAGGTTCGACGGCCGAGGGCGACTTCCACAGCGCGCTGACCTTTGCCGCAGTTTACAACGCTCCGGTCATTTTCAACGTCGTCAACAACCAGTGGGCGATCTCGTCCTTCTCGGGCTTTGCGGGCGGCGAGCGGACGACCTTTGCCGCGCGCGCGGTCGGCTATGGCGTCGCGGGCCTCCGCGTCGATGGCAATGATCCGCTAGCGGTTTACGCCGCAATGGAGTGGGCGGCCAACCGCGCGCGGACCAATCATGGCCCCACGCTGATCGAATATTTCACCTATCGGGCGGAGGGGCATTCGACCTCCGACGACCCCAGCGCTTATCGCGCGGCTCAGGAATATGCGGCCTGGCCGCTGGGCGATCCCGTGCTGCGGCTGCGCGACCATCTGATAGCCGAGGGGGCGTGGGACCAGGCGCGCCACGATGCGCAGGCCGCCGAGCTTGAAGCCATGGTCAAGGCCGCGCAGAAGGAGGCCGAAAAGAACGGGGTTTTGGGCCACGGCATGCATCAGCCGTTTGAAACCATGTTTCAGGACGTGTTCGAAGACATGCCCTGGCACCTCCAGGAACAGTGCGAACAAATGCTTGCTGAGCAACGCGCCAAATTCGGCCCCGGTTGGAAGCCGCGCTGATGACCACCGAAACCATGAATATGATCGAGGCGATCAACAGCGCGATGGACGTGATGCTGGAGCGCGACCCTAGCGTGGTCGTGCTGGGTGAGGACATCGGCTATTTTGGCGGCGTGTTCCGGGCGACCGCGGGCTTGCAGAAAAAATATGGCAAGACGCGGGTGTTCGACACGCCGATCAACGAATGCGGCATCATTGGCGTGGCCGTCGGAATGGGTGCCTATGGCCTGCGTCCAGTGCCGGAGATTCAATTCGCGGACTATATCTATCCGGGCCTTGACCAGCTCGTCAGCGAAGCCGCGCGGCTGCGCTATCGCTCGGCGGGCGATTTCATCGCGCCGATGACGGTGCGCTCGCCCTTTGGCGGTGGCATTTTTGGCGGCCAGACGCACAGCCAGTCGCCCGAAAGCATGTTCACCCATGTGTGCGGTCTGAAAACGGTGATTCCGTCCACTCCCTATGATGCCAAGGGGCTGCTGATTGCCGCGATCGAGGATAATGATCCCGTCATCTTCTTTGAGCCCAAGCGCATCTACAATGGCCCCTTCAGCGGCTATTATGACCGCCCGGTCGAGCCTTGGGCCAAACATGCCGCCAGCGCGGTGCCCGAGGGATATTATCGGATCGAGCTAGGCAAGGCAGCCGTGGTGCGTGAGGGCGGTGCGGTCACTATCTTGACCTATGGCACCATGGTGCATGTCGCGATGACCGTGGTCGAAGAACAGGGCGTCGACGCCGAAGTCATTGATCTGCGCTCGTTAATGCCCATCGACATCGACACGATCAAGGCGTCGGTGGAAAAAACCGGGCGCTGCGTGATCATCCATGAGGCAACGCGCACGTCTGGCTTTGGCGCCGAACTTGCCGCACTGGTGCAGGAACGCTGCTTCTATCATCTTGAGGCTCCGGTGGAGCGGGTAACAGGGTTTGACACGCCCTATCCGCACAGCCTGGAATGGGCCTATTTTCCCGGCCCGGTGCGGATAGCGACTGCGCTCAACAAAATCTTGAAGGACTGACGTCATGGCCCGCTTTTCATTTCGTTTGCCCGACATAGGCGAAGGCATTGCCGAGGCTGAGATCGTCGCGTGGCATGTCAAGGTGGGGGACCGAATCGAAGAAGATTCGCAGCTTGCCGACATGATGACCGACAAGGCAACGGTGGAGATGGAATCGCCAGTGACGGGCGTAGTCGTCGAGCTGGCGGGCGAGGTTGGCGACATGGTCGCAATTGGATCGACGCTAGCGGTGATTGAGACGGACGCGGAAAAGGCAGAGGGCTGTATCATCGCCTGTGGCACCCGCATGTTCGACACGCCGGAAACCGACAAGGAGCGCAGGCCCAAATCGGAACTGCGGCGCATGTATCGCGGGCAGCGGCGCGTGATCAGAAGGCGGCGGCAACGCATGAATGCGGTGCGCAAGCTGCTCCACGAGGCGCTTGGCCCGGGCTGGAGCGGCTACGATAAACACGATCCCGCGCGCTACGAGCGCGAATCGAAGGCATTTTGCGCCAAGCTTGCCGAGCATGGCTACCTGACCCAGAACTGGCCGAAGGAATACGGCGGCACCGGGTGGACCAGCACGCAGAAGTACATCTTCGGTGAGGAATGCGCCGCCGCCGACACGCCGATGACCCTGCCGTTCGGCCTCGCGATGGTCGGCCCCGTCATCTACACGTTCGGCAATGACGAACAGAAGAAGACGTTCCTGCCGAAAATTCTTTCAGGCGAACACTGGTGGTGCCAGGGCTATTCCGAGCCGGGCTCGGGCTCGGACCTTGCGTCGTTGAAGACGACGGCTGTGCGCGAAGGCGACCACTATATCGTCAACGGCCAGAAGACCTGGACGACGCTCGCCCAATACGCCGACTGGATATTCTGTCTCGTGCGCACCGACGCGAAGGCAAAGCAGCAGGAAGGCATCTCATTCCTGCTCATCGACATGAAGACGCCGGGCGTGACCGTTCGGCCCATCATCACGATGGACGG
>JAAUPH010000176.1 GCA_012035435.1 Sphingopyxis sp.
GCCGCGCCATCGGTCGGCTGGATGCGATGAGCTGCCATTGGGGAGCGGGATGGCGATCAGACCGTTGGCGCGCAAAGTGGAGAGGAAAATCTCGAAATATTCGGATTTGCTGAGCGGCCGGTCCGTCACCACGGAAACCTTGCCCTGCACCCGGCTGTCGATGATGAAGGTACGGTCCATCACCCGCGCCGCATCCTGGATGAAGGCGCGGACGTCGGCGTCGCGGACATTGAGCGTATATTGGCCAAGCGCCGGGGTCGCGGCGAACAGCGCTGCCGCAGCAAAAGGGTGATCGAACGCATGCGCATGGGGGGTGTCACTACTTTCCGATAAACAAGGCGACCGGCACGACCGCACTGCCGCGCTCAACGTCCAAACTCAGCCGCGCGCCGGGGGTGATCTGGCTGGCAACATCGGCCGCCGTTGCAATCGGGCGGCCGTTGACCGACCGCACGACATCGCCGGGTTTCAGCCCCGCCGCCCGGAAAATCGCGCCGTCACCCATCGGCTGGACGGTCAGGCCCGTGACCGTCCCACCTTCGCTGCGCGGGGCAAAGCTGACCCCAGCCTGCAAGGCTTGCGGCCCGATCTCACCCGCTGCGCCCGCGCTCTGGCCGTTGGCGGAAGGAGCGACATTGGTCAGCGGAACTGGCGCCGCGGTCCCTGGCGCAGAGCCCGTCCCAGCGGACTGATCAAGGAACAGCGATTCGCGCGCGCCGCCGCGGTCGATCAGCACATGGTCGAACGCCACCCCGGCCAGCGTGACCCCCGGCTGAATCTCATCGCCGACGGCATAGCTCGATTGCACGCCGTCGGACCCGGCGATGATCGCCGACCCCGTTCCGGCAGCCTCATTCAGGTTGATCCCAAATAGCTTGAGGTCGAGCGCGGTGACATTGGCGCTGGTTGTGCCGGCGGCGACGCTGCGGAAAAAAGGATCGAGCGAGGCAAAGAGGTTGCGGCCTTCGGCGGCGGTCAACAGCTGCGCGCTACCATATTGCCACTGGCCCAGCGGGCCCGGCGGCACGGCGACCGCCCACAGAAGGCGGACGGCCTGAACCAGCAGCAATGCCGCAAGCAGGCCCAACAGCAAGGCAGGCCAGCGGACGCGCAGCAACCCTATCCGGAATGGCAGTCCCGCACCGATCAACTCTCTGTCCCCCGCGCATCCTCTCAAAGTCCGACTCGCCTAGGGCGCGGTCATGACAGCAAGCGGACGACTAGGTTACAGAATTATTTCAGCAGCAACAGCGCAAGATCAATCATGTCAGAACTTGATTGAACCGCTGAGCGAGAAGGTCCGGCCCAGCTGATACCGGTTCAGGAATACACGGTTGTCCCCCGATTCCTGCACTTCCTGATATTTGCGGCCCGTCAGATTGCGCGCCTCAAACTTCAGGTCCAGTTCCTTGCCGAACAATTTGATGCCCTGCCGCGCGACAAAGTCGATCTGGATGCCGGGCTTTTCGCGGATGTCCGGTTGGCCCGATGGACCGCGGCTGGTGACGCGCGGGCTGGCATAGGTGAACAGCAATGTCTGCTGCGACAAGGCGTCCTGATCTTCCAGACCGAGCTGCAAATTTACCAGATGGTCCGACTGACCGGTGAGCGGCGCTCCCTCGAAAAGAAGTCCGATGCCGTAAGCTGAACCCCGTTCACGAAGGTTACGTCGCCTGCGCCAACTTTCAGCTCAGACTTGGTGTAGGTATAGTTGGCGATCACCACGGCGCGACGGCTCTGCCAGAAGGGCGCATCCGACAGCGTGTCTAGCGCGAAGAACTTCTGCACATCGAATTCGACGCCGTACAGTGTCGCCTTGGGAGCATTGGCAAAGCTGCTGTTGGCCAGCGAGTCGGTCGAAATGCTGGTGAAGGTTTCGATCGGATTATCGATCGACTTATAGAAGCCCGCAGCCGTGAAGCGCTGATCACGATCGAAATACCATTCGTAGCGCAGCTCGGCGTTCCACAGCGTGCTGTCGGTCAACGACGGGTTGCCGCGGAACTGGCGGTTCGATTCCGGATCCTGATAAATTTGGGCGATCAATTCGCGGAATTGCGGCCGCGCGAGGTCTTGGAACCATTGACGCGGACCTGCATGTCGGGCGCAGCTTCCCATGTTACGGTGATGGCGGGCAACCAATAATCATTACTCAGGTTGGTGACCGCAATCGCGCTGCCGCCCGTGTTGAACAGATCGATCGGGTTCACCGTCTGCGTCGCATCTTCATAGCGCACACCGACGTTGACATTGACGCCGGTCAGCACTTCCGCCTGCACCTGAGCATAGCCCGCATGCGTCGTCAGCTTGGCCCCGAATGAGGCAGTGCCGTCCTGCGCCGAAGTTTCGAGCAGCGCGATATCAAACAACTGGATTGTCGAATCCGACAGCAGGAAATCCGGGCGCAGCTGCTGCACCGGAATCGGCAGATTGGCGCTGCGGAAGACGAAAGCGCGGCGGGTTGCGGTGCGCTCGGTATCCGAGAAGGCATAGCCGACCGTTGCAGTAATTCGCGGTGCAATTTCATAACTGAGGTCCGCACCGGTCGAGATCAGGTCCTCGGTCAGATCCGAAAAGGCGATCGATGCCGCCCCGCGGTTGCCGCCCAGATCGTTGACAAATTTGTCGCCGACTGGATCCTGCGCCAAGGGCAGGTTCGACTTGATATAGGTGAAGCTGCGCTCATAGGGTGCTTCGCGCTGTGAATTGGCATAGCCGCCACGGAAATCGATCTGGACGGCGTCATAGTCGAATTCGGCAACCAGCTGGGTATTGATCAGCTGCCGCTCATACCACGCCGTATCCTGCACCATGATGTCACGGTCGGCGTTATTCTGATCCTTGCCCAGCGCCAGGCGGGCCTGTTTCAAAGTGTCGCGGATATAAAGGTTGGTCCAGCGAAACTCATGATCGCCCAGTTCCAGACCAAAGCCCAGCAGGCCGTTCACGACCACGCGGTTATCGGTGATAACGCGCTGAAAGCTCGTCTGCGGCGGCCCAGCCAGATCCTGATCAAGCGAGGTTTGCTGCAGCGCGTCGCGCGTACGCCATTTGTTGTTGATGTTCGCGGTCGCAATGATGCCGATTTCGCCATCGGCGATCGGCCAGGTGCGGCCGCCGGTGAAGCCAAACGACCAGTTGACCGGGATGTTGTTGTTCTGCTGCAGCAGCGTGGTTTCCGCATTCACCAGTTCGATCGCGATATTTTCCAGCTGGCTCTGCGTGAATCGGCACCCACGAGCACCGGCTTGCCGCTGGCCAATGCGCTGGCAAGCCCGGCAGGCACATCGCGAGTGCCATCGTCAAAGCCGGTCCAGTCGGTATCGCTGCCGTAATAGGTATAGCCAAGCTGATTGGTGGTTTCGCTGTCCCAGCCGATCCCGCCGCTGATGTTGAAGAAACTCTCGCGCGGGGTCGACTTGGTGGTGAGGTTGATGACACCGCCGCCAAATTCGCCAGGGAAATTGGCCGAGTAGCTTTTTTGCACCAGCGTCGAATCGATGACGTTGGAAGGGAAGATATCGAGCGGCACAACGCGCTTGAGCGGCTCCGGGCTCGGCAAAGGCGATCCATTGAGCAGCGCCAGCGAATAGCGATCGCCAAGGCCGCGCACATAGACGAAACCGCCGCCGACAACCGACAGACCGGTCACGCGTTGCAGCGAGCCCGAAATTTCGCCTTCGCCGGTGCGGGCAATATCCGCCGAGGACAGCACCGCGACCACCTCAGGCGTCGCGCGAACGATGTTGGGGGTGTTGCGACCCGTGACGACGATTTCCACGTCGCCTCCGCCGGGCACGGAGACATCAGCGGCTTCGGCCGCCTCTTCTTCCACCGGCGGCTCTTCGGTTGCAGGCTCAGCCGCAGCGTCGGAACCTGGCCCGGCGAGCGCCGGGTCGGCCGTTTGCGCAAATGCTGTCGGCGCCACCAGCGCCGTGGAGAGGAGCAGCAGGCTGGCGAAAAGCGGCCGCTTGGTCATGATCGGAAAACCCCTGTCTGATCTAAGGTAAGCGGGGCGGAGCGCGCCATGTGCTGGTGCGCTCCGCCCCGATAGTCTGGTGCGGCCGCGCGTTACGTCGTCGGGATGGCGGTACAATTGCCGCTGGTGGTGCCAAAGCTCGCCGTCGACGAGTTGCAGGTCCAGCCCGCGAAGCGCGTGTCGCTCGCATCACGCACCGCACCGACATAGGCGGTGTTGACGAAGAAGCTGTTGACAGTGCTGGCGTTGAACGCCGGACGGGCCGTTTCATTCGCGCCGTTGATGAACACTCCGGTCAGCGTCGTGGTGAACGCGCTATTGTTGTTCGTCCCTGCGCCAAAAATGGTCTGAACTTCGGCTGCAGTGACGCCGCTGGAGCCAACGAACGGGCTGGCGCCGCCGCACTGCATATTGACCGAGTCAAACTTTGGCGCGCCAGCTTCGTCGGTGCCCGTCGTTTGCACGGTCGTCGCCGAGTTGAGGCGAAGGCAAGGCAAGCCTGGGCTGGAGATCACGCCGTTCATCATGCGATAGTCGGCGCCGCCGCGGATCAGGATCGCTGCACCGTTTCCAGCAGCGTTGTTGCGCTGCACGAAAGTGAAGTTGGCCAATTGGGTGTTCTGACGCGGAACCGCATTTTCGTTGCCGTTCGAGTCCGCCTCGATAATCGAGTCGCCGACCAAACCGCCGGCCCGCTGCACCGCAATCAGGAACTGGATGTTGCCCTTATACCCAACGTCGGTGTCAAGGTTGTCATCCTCAGCGCCCGTGATCGCAACGTTGCGCATATTCACGCGGCCGCCAAAGATCTCGATGCCGTCGTCCGAGCTGTTGTGCACCTGGATATTTTCCAGCGTGGTGCCCGAACCTGTGCCCGACGGCGTCAGGCCCTGAAGTTCGCTGTTGCCCGACAGCACAAAGCCCGAATAGCGGATTTGAACAAAGGACATGCGGCCCGAATTGTCGGCAGGCTGCGCGCCGCCATACAGAGCGTTCGACGTACCTTCGGTGTCGCGTTCGCAGGCGACGGTACCTTCGGCAGCGCCCGGAGCAAGGCAATCGGTGATGGGCGCGCGGCCGAGCAGGACGACGCCGCCCCACAGCTGCGAGGTCTGATCGTCGGCTGAGCCGACAACATTGCCGCGCCCGGTGAAAATGATCGGCTGGGTCGCGGTGCCCACGGCATCGATGCGGTTGCCGCGATTGACCGCGAGGAACGAGACGCCCGTCGCCCCAAAAATGGTCACGCCCGGATCGATGGTCAGCGTCACGACATTGTTCGTGCTGGCCGCGCCCTGATCGGTACCAACATCGACCCGGCCGGGCAGCGAATAAATCACGCCCGGAACCTTCGCGATCGCCGTCGACGCCGTGAAGCGCGCTGGGAAACCGCAATTGCGCCAGGTGCCCTGCGTCCCGGTAATTGTCCCAAGGTCGGCCAGCTGATCCGGGCCAGCAATGCTGGGGCAATTTGCTGCGGGCGTTACGCCCGTCGGCGTCCATCGTCCAGATGTCGGAATTGCCGCTCGTTGACGCCGCATACACCAGCCGACCCGTCGGCGTCCATGCGAGACCGGCGACGCCGTCGCGGGCGACGGGCTCTACGGAGCTTACTTTTCCACAACCACGCCCGGCCGCTACTACGCCGTCGCCGAGATCACCGGCACACACAACGGCACGGCCTTCTATCGAAAAGCCGCCACCGGTTTCGAGGTCGTGCCGGTGCAGCGCACAATCTACTCGCCGCCTACGTT
>JAAUPH010000177.1 GCA_012035435.1 Sphingopyxis sp.
GCGCTGTCGGGCTTCGATCAGACCCTTGGCACTGAGATACTTCAATGCCTCGCGGTAGACCGAGCGCGAGGGGGGCGATATCGGCACCGGGGGACCGGCACCATGGGCACCAGCGCGCCGGCGGCAAGTTCCCCGGACAGAATCGCAATCGCAATGCGATCGGTGACGTGCTTGAACAGGGTATCGCCGGAACCGGGAGGATGGCTCATGGTGCAAGGTCCGCACATCGGCGCCGCGTCCGGGCGTCGGTTGGCATGTTCGCCGATCATGGCGAGCGCACTTGACATTGTCGAGTGTCTGGTATGATTTTTGACGGAGAACGGCAGTGAACCGTCTTCGACCGGTCGACAGAACCGGCGGGGCGGGTTGCGAAGGGCGGGCCTTGGGGTCCACTCTGCCCCTGCGGTCGACATGGGAGGATCTGATGGCATCGGTCGTCATTCGCGACGTGAAGAAATCGTTCGGCTCGACGCCGATTATCCACGGCGTGAACATCGAGATCCAGGATGGTGAGTTCGTCATCCTTGTCGGCCCATCGGGCTGCGGGAAGTCGACGCTGCTGCGAATGATCGCGGGCCTCGAGAACATCACGGCGGGTGACATCATCATCGGTGACCGGGTGGTCAACAATGTTCCGCCAAAAGAGCGGGATATCGCCATGGTGTTCCAGAACTACGCGCTCTATCCGCACATGACGGTGGCGGACAACATGGCGTTCTCGATGAAGCTGCGCGGTGCCCCCAAGGACGAGATCAAAGAACGCGTCGACAAAGCCGCCAAGATCCTGTCGTTGTCGCCGTTGCTGGAGCGCTATCCGCGCCAGTTGTCGGGCGGGCAGCGCCAGCGCGTCGCGATGGGCCGCGCCATCGTGCGCGATCCGCAGGTGTTCCTGTTCGACGAGCCGCTATCGAACCTCGACGCGAAGCTCCGGGTGCAGATGCGCACCGAGATCAAGGAACTGCACCAGCGGCTGAAGACCACCACGGTCTATGTCACCCATGACCAGATCGAGGCCATGACCATGGCTGACAAGATTGTGGTGATGCATGACGGCATCGTGGAGCAGATCGGCGCTCCGCTTGACCTTTATGACCGGTCCTGCCAACCAGTTCCGTGGCCGGCTTCATCGGCTCGCCTGCGATGAACTTCATCAAGGGACGGATCGATGGCGCGGGTTTCCAGGCGGATGCGGGGTTCTCGATGCCGATCGCCGGAGCCCCTGCGGCGTCGTCTGGCAAGGCAGCGATCTATGGGCTGAGGCCCGAGCATATCCGCCTCGACGGTGCCGGTCTCGAGGCTCGGGTCCATGTGGTCGAGCCGATGGGATCGGAGACACAGGTGGTGGCCGACATCTCCGGTCACACACTGACCTGCGTGTTCCGCGAGCGCGTTCAGGCCAAGCCCGGCGAGGTAATCCGGATCGCGCCTGATGCGTCGCTGACCCATTTGTTCGAAGCAGACAGTGGCAAGAGGCTGGCGGCCTGACCGCGCCGGCCAACGGCTCGATGAGAGGCCAGGGCGGGCCGGTTCCGACGCCCGATCGTTTCAAGAACGGCCGACAAAGGCCGTCACCACACCAGCAATCCGATGGGAGGATGCATATGACCAACTTGACACGACGTTCCGCACTGAAAGGTGGTGCCGGTCTGATGGGCGCAGGCGCGCTTGCTGGATCGGGGTTTGGTGACTTCGCCAAGGCCTGGGCACAGACCGCGCCGTGGAAGCCCGAAGCCGGCGCGACCTTGAACCTGATGCGTTGGCGTCGCTTTGTGGTGGCCGAGGACGAAGCCTTCAACAAGATCGTGGCAGCCTTCACCGCAGCGACCGGCGTGCGCGTGGCCGTGACCTCCGAATCCTTCGACGACATGCAGCCGAAGGCGTCAGTTGCCGCCAACACCGGCACGGGCCCTGACATTTTCTGGTCGCTGTATTCGACGCCGCACCTGTTCCCTCAGCGCTGCCTCGACGTGACCGATGTCGCCGACTATCTCGGCAAGAAGTATGGCGGCTGGGTGCCAGTGGCGGAAGCCTACGGCAAGCTCGGCAACAAGTGGATCGGTATTCCGGCAGCGATCAACGGCGGCTACATCAACTACCGCAATTCGATGATCAAGGCGGCCGGCTTCAATGAGGTGCCGCAGACCACCGCCGGCTTCCTCGAATTGTGCAAGGCGTTGAAGGCCAAGGGCACGCCGGCCGGCTTCCCGCTCGGACGCGCCTCGGGCGACGGCAATGCCTGGGTGCATTGGTGCCTGTGGGCCTTCGGCGGCAACGTCGTCGACGCCAAGGACAAGGTCGTCCTCAACTCGCCCGAGACGGCGAAGGCGCTCGAATACGCGCAGGCGCTCTACGCCAACTTCATCCCCGGCACGCTGTCGTCGCTGGTCTGGTCGGCCAACAATGATGTGCTGCTCTATGGCCTCGCCAATGAACATTGGCGCACTGACAATGTGTGGATGCACCGGCTGGGCACCAAAACCAGCGAAGATGTTCAGATTTTCAAAGAAAAGGACATCGGCTTCGGTGTCGGTATCGGCAAGACAGCGGCCGACGACTATATCGTCATCGCCACCGGCGATAATGAAACGAGCGAAGTTTATCTGCTCCCTGCCGACGAACCCGGCGCGACGCCGATGCTGGTGTCGGCGCGCAAAAAGGGCCGCGAATATAGCGTCGATGTGCGGGGCAAGACGCTGTTCATCCACACCAACGACGATCATGCCAATTTCCGAATCGCAACGGCCAGCCTCGACACGCCTGGCGAATGGACCACGCTGATTCCGGGGTCGGACGATGTGTACATCACCGATCTGGCGATCTTCCGCGACTATTTCGTGCTGGAAACGCGCAAAGGCGGGCTCGATCAGATTGATCTTCGCCAATATGCGACGCCGACCAATGCGGGCCCGCTGGCCTTTCCCGAAACCAACTATGTCGCCTCGCTGGGCGATAATCCCGAATATCATCAGGACAAGCTGCGCATCGATTATGAATCGATGATCACCCCGGACACGGTTTTCGACTATGATGTGAAGACCGGCAAACTTGCGACATTAAAGGTGCAGGAAATCCCATCGGGCTATGACGCTACAAAATATGAAACCGAATTGGTAAATATCAAAGCGCGCGATGGCACGATGGTGCCGGTTTCGCTCATGTATAAAAAAGGTCTAAAACGCGACGGTTTGGCGCCGATGCATCTCTATGTTTATGGCTCCTACGGCTACCGTGTTCCTCCGGGCTTCTCGACGACGCGGCTCAGCCTGGTTGATCGCGGGATGGTCTATGCCATTGCCCATGTCCGCGGCGGCGACGATCTGGGTCGCAATTGGTATTTGCAGGGCAAATTGTTCGAGCGCAAAAATAGCTTCAACGATTTCATCGATATCGCGCGCGGGCTGATCGCCAATGGCTATACCAGCGCGGGCAAAATTTCGATCGAGGGTCGCTCGGCGGGCGGACAGGTGATGGGCGTCGTCTATAATGAAGCGCCCGAACTCTGGGGCGCGGTGCTGGCGGGCGTGCCCTTCGTCGATGTGATCAACACGATGACCGACGAAAGCTTGCCGCTGACCCCGGGCGAATGGCCCGAATGGGGCAATCCGATCACCGACAAGGCGGCGTTTGATTATATGCGGTCTTACGACCCCTATCTTAATGTCACGGCCCAGGCCTATCCGCCTATGCTGGTGTCGGCAGGGCTCAACGACCCCCGGGTGACTTATTGGGAACCGGCCAAATGGGTTGCAAAATTGCGCTCGAAACGAACCAACGATGCAATGCTGCTGCTGCGCACCAATATGGGCGCGGGCCATGGCGGCAAGTCCGGCCGCTGGGGGGCCCTGCGCGAGGATGCAGAGGAATTTGCGTTCGTGCTAACGCAGCTGGGCGTGGAGAAATAACGCCGCGTCACAGATAGCGGCGTGTGACCAGCGCATGTTCCAGGGTCTCGGCATTGTCGAACCGGTGACCCGCGACCCCAACCGATTCGGCCCCTGCCACATTGGCCGCGACATCGTCAACGAACAGTGCGCCCGCCGGGTCGATGCCGAATCGTTCGATGGCTAGGCGATAGATGGCGGGGTCGGGCTTCATCATCTTTTCGGTGCCTGATACGATGATGTTGGCAAAGCGGTCGAAGATTGGCTGAGTCGGGCGGAAGCCTTCCCAGAATTCATGGCCGAAATTGGTGATCGCAAAGAGCGGTACGCCCGCCGAATCCAGCCGTTCGACCAGCTCGAGACTGCCCTGCACCGGGCCGGGAATGGTCTCGTTGAACCGCGTAGCATAGGCGTCAATCAGCGTGGCATAACTCGGAAACCGAGCCTTTAGCTCGGGCACCATTTCGGCAAGCGGGCGGCCGGCGTCGTGCTGGAAATGCCATTCGGGGGTCACAACATGGGCGACAAACCATTCAAGCTCAGCCGGGTCGGCAATAAGTTTGGCGAACAGGTGGCGCAAATCCCACTGGAACAGCACCTTGCCAACATCGAAAATGACGCAGCGGGGGATCACCATAATCACTCCCTCCCCCACGGGGAGGGGGTGATTGAACACGCGAAAGCGCCGCCGGACTTCTCCGACGGCGTAACGCTTTTCATATAATGGCGGCGGGGCACAACTGCCCCGGCCAGCGGCATCAGCCCTGGCGCGCCTTGAAGCGGCGGTTGGTCTTGTTGATCACATAGGTCCGGCCACGGCGGCGAATCACGCGGTTATCCCGGTGGCGGTCCTTGAGCGATTTCAGGCTGTTGCGAATTTTCATTACTCTATCCAGAATCTTGGCGTTGCACGCGAAGCGGCGCAACTATGGGGATGGCGGGGGAAAGTCAACCCGCCAGCGCCTTTTGCCGCCGCCTTTGTACCGATGATCCGATACCCATCGCCTCGCGATATTTCACTACCGTCCTCCGCGCAATGTCATGCCCTTCCTTGGCGAGCAGCGCGGCGATGGCGTCGTCGGACAAGATCGCCTTGCCATCTTCCCCCTCAATCAGCTTGGCGATGCGGCTCTTCAGCGCTTCCGCGGATGCCGCGCCCCCGCCATCGGTCGCCGCAATCCCGCTGGAAAAAAATACTTAAGCTCGAACAGCCCGCGCGGGCAGGACAGATATTTGTTGCTCGTCACGCGGCTGACGGTCGACTCGTGCATACCGATGGCCTCCGCCACCTGACGCAGCGTCAGCGGGCGCATTGCGCTGACGCCGCGTTGGAAGAACCCCTCCTGCTGCTTGACGATCTCGGCGGCGACCTTGACGATGGTGCGCTGACGCTGGTCGAGCGCCCGCACCAGCCAGTTGGCGTCGGCCAGCTGTTCGGACAGCCATGCCCGGCTCTTTGCCGCGGCACCCTTGACCAATTCGGTATAATAGCGGCGGTTGACCAACAGGCGCGGCAGCGTCGCGCCATTGATCTCAATCGCCCAGCCGGCCTTGGCCGGGCGCACGAACAGGTCGGGCACCACCGGCTCCGCGCTGCTCGTCCCGAACCGCAAGCCCGGCTTGGGGTCGTAACCGCGCAGCTCGCGGATCATGTCGGCCATATCCTCCTCATCGACCCCGCAAATGCGGCGCAGCTGGGGCAGCGCGCCCTTGGCGAGCAGTTCGAGGTGCGCGATCAGTGTCGCCATGGCGGGATCGTACCGGTCGGCCTCGCGCGCTGGATCGCGATGCATTCTGCGAGGTCGCGCGC
>JAAUPH010000178.1 GCA_012035435.1 Sphingopyxis sp.
TCATGTATGCCGATGATCCCAAGGAAGGCGTGATCGAGGGGAATGACGTTTCTGCACCCCGATCTGCAGCTGCGTTTTGCCGTGCCCGCCGGTTTTGGGATGCAAAATGGCGCAACTGCGGTCAGCATTGCCGGCACCAATGGCCAGGCACAATTTTCGCTCGCGCCATATAGCGGCGATATGACGGCCTATATCGACAGCGTGTTCAAGAAAATTGGCGGCGAAACCCGCATCCCCTATGGCGAGATTCGGCGGACTACGGTGAATGGCTTACCCGCTGCCTATTCCAGCGCGACGGTGAATGCCCAGTCGGGGCAGGTCGATGTAACGGTGTTCGCGTATGAATTTGCGCGTGACCGCGCCTATCACTTCGTCGCGCTGACTCAAGCGGGCCAGATGCGGAGCTTCGACCCGCTGTTCGCCAGCCTGCGCCGGATGACCGAGGCCGAAGCGCGCGCGATTCGTCCGCGCAAGATCGACATCGTCACCGCGGGCCGCGGCGATACGGTCGCAAGCCTGTCGAATCGCATGGCCTTTTCGACTTATCAGGCGGACCGCTTTCGCGTACTCAATGGCCTTGGTGCCGGAACCGAGGTGCGACCGGCGCAAAAGGTCAAGCTGGTGGTATACGGCAGCCGATAACTTTGCCTCACGCTGTCCTGGATAAATGAAAAAGGGCGCCGGTCGTGACCGGCGCCCCTTCTTTTTAAGCCAGGATGCCTGGGCGCATCCTGAGTCCAACATAATTACTGGACGAGGTCGCTGCTGACCTTGTTGAACGTCTTGCTGACGCCCGTGCCAACGGCGCCCATCGCGGTGATTCCGGCGACGGCGATCAAAGCAGCGATCAGGCCATATTCAATGGCGGTGGCGGCCTTGGTGTCGCGAGCGAATTTCTTGATGAACTTCATGTCTGGTCTCCTCAAAAACGTCTGCACTTACCCCATCGAAACACTGACTGGTTCCAACTGTTCTAGATTAGAGTGGATAGATTTTTAAATCGTTAACGCAGGATGCAATAATTATAGAGGTCAACAATAGTTCATAAAAAGATGCATTCCATCCAAAGATCATACAAAGTGCCGGATGGATTGAATTTTAAGCTAAAATAAAAAGGGACGCCGGATCGACCGGCGCCCCTCTTTTACGGCAAGCGGCTTTGGCGCGCTTGATCGAAACAACGATTACTTTACGAGATCGCTGCTCACCTTATTAAAGGTCTTGCTGACACCCGTACCAACGGCACCCATCGCGGTGATGCCGGCGACGGCGATCAGAGCAGCGATCAGGCCATATTCAATGGCGGTGGCGGCTTTGGTGTCGCGAACGAATTTCTTGATGAACTTCATGTCTGGTCTCCTAAAATGACTTATTCACTTACCCGGTTGAAACACTGGTCCGTTTCAACTTTGGTCACTCTATTGCCGATTGGTTTTGAAAATCTTAACAGCGCCCCTCATACTTCTATCTGAGGACTGTCCCATTACATTACAGTTCCGACCGTGCTGGAAACATTGTTCCACATCTTGTTGGTGCCATCGGCCGTTTGTCCGAGTGCGCCGATCATGGCCATGAAAATAAGGGCCAGGATCAGCCCATATTCGACGGCGGTTGCGGCGCGTGTGCAGCCGCGAAAAGCTTGCAATTTCTTCATCGTTCCGCCCTGGTCCAAGCGTTCACATCCGAGCGTCCGCTTCTATTTCACAAAAGGTTAAGAAATTGCCCGACCCGACGCAGATAAAATTACCAGACTCGTGGCTGACCGTCGTGGCCGTGGCGCTGGTCGATGCCGATGGCCGCGTTTTGGTGCAGCAACGCCCCGAGGGCACCGCGATGGCGGGATTGTGGGAGTTTCCCGGGGGCAAGGTTGAGGCTGGCGAAACGCCAGAGGCAGCGCTGGTCCGCGAACTTGCCGAAGAGCTGGGGATCGATGTCGAAACCGCGTGTCTGGCGCCAGCCTGCTTCGCCAGCGAGCCGCTCGGCGACCGGCACCTGCTGTTGCTGCTCTATGTCTGCCGCAAATGGAACGGTGTAGCCGAACCGCGCCAGGCCAGCGCGCTCCAATGGCAGCGTCCTGCGCAACTGTACGCGCTCGATATGCCGCCCGCGGACCGCCCGTTGCTCGGTTTGCTCGACGCGCTGCTATAATATTCTTTCGCGCGATCCCGGCGCCGCGCCGAAAAACCGCTGACGCAAACGTATGCGCGTTGCATTGGCGCCGGTGATGCGCCACTGCGCTCGCGATAATGGCGGAAAGGGACCCGGCCTTGGCAATTGCGACCGAAACCATCATCCTGTTCGGCGCGACCGGCGATTTGGCCCAGCGGATGCTGTTCCCCTCGCTTTATAATCTGCACAGCGACGGCCTGCTCGCCGATGATTTGACCATCGTCGGCTCGGGCCGTTCGATGATGGACAGCGATGCCTTCCGCGAGCAGGTCGCGGAGGCGCTGGCCGATCATCTCGCCGCCGATCGCCTTGATGACGGGCTGCTCGCCAGCTTTCTTGCGCGCGTCGAATATTGCGCGGTCGATGTTGGTGCGGGTACCGGTTTTGAGGCGCTGGCGGAACAGCTGGGCGAGCGGCGCGGGCGGCCGCTGGGCGTGTATCTGTCGACTCCGCCGTCGCTCTTCGGCCCCATCGCGACCGCGCTTGGCCGGGTCGGCATCGCCTGTTCGGATTGCCGCATCGCTATGGAAAAACCGATTGGCACCGACCTGGCAAGCTCACGGCAAGTGAATGCAGAGGTTGGCGCGGTGTTCGGTGAAGATCGGGTGTTCCGCATCGATCATTATCTGGGCAAGGAAACCGTCCAGAACCTCCTCGCGCTGCGCTTTGCCAATGCACTGTTCGAGCCCTTATGGAACGCCAACGCCATCGAGCATGTCCAGATCACGGTCGCAGAGACGGTGGGGCTGGAGGGCCGCGTCTCTTATTATGATGGCGTCGGCGCGCTCAAGGATATGGTTCAAAACCATATGCTCCAGCTGCTCGCGATCATCGCGATGGAACCTCCCGCCAGCGTTTCGGCAACCGCGATCCGCGATGAAAAAGTCAAATTGCTCCGCTCCTTGCGCAAAATGACTGCCGCCGACGTTCAGGCGCACAGCGTGAAGGGCCAATATGTCAGCGGCGCGGTCGGCGGTACGGCGGTCACTGGCTATGCCGACGAATTGAACAGTGCCTCGAAAACCGAAACCTTTGTCGCCCTCAAGGCCTTCATCGACAATTGGCGGTGGAAGGGCGTGCCCTTTTACCTGCGCACCGGAAAACGCATGCCGCAGCGCCGCTCCGAGGTGTTGATCCAGTTCAAGCCGGTGCCGCACAATATTTTCGCGCGCGTGGGGGCGGGGCGCCTCAACGCCAACCGCATGATCATCAACCTGCAACCCGAAGAAAATATCCGCGTTACCGTGATGGCGAAACAGCCCGGCCTTGATCGCGACGGCGTGCGATTGAAGGAAGTGCCGCTCGACGTGTCGCTTTCCGACAATCTCGATGCGGGCCGCCGCCGCATTGCCTATGAACGGTTGCTGCTAGATTTCATCGTTGGCGACCAGACGCTGTTCGTCCGCCGTGATGAGGTGGAGGCGCAGTGGCAATGGGTCGATTCGATCCGCGATGCCTGGGCTGCGGTCGATATGACCCCGCAAAATTATACCGCGGGAAGCTGGGGGCCATCGGCGGCGGTCGCGCTGATTGAACGCGACGGTGCAAGCTGGCATGATTGAGGCGCGCTCCTCGCTTCTCCCCAGGGGGGAGAAGGATATGCAGCCTTGGCGCGCAGCGCCTGGGCGAAGTTGGTTGAGGGGTTTCGGCTAGCTTGACCAGCAACCGTGCAGCCCCTCACCCAGCTGCAACTAGGCAACAAGTTGCCATGTTTTCGCAACCCTCTCCCGACGGGAGGGGGATAGGAAGAACAGAATGACCCACCTCAACCCCACCATCGCCGCCGTCACCGACCGCATCATCACCCGCAGCGCCGCCACGCGCCGCCGCTATCTCGACCTGATGCAGGCGCAGCGCGAGTCTGGCACCAACCGCGGCAATCTGTCGTGCGGTAACCTGGCCCACGCCTTTGCTGCATCTGGCGAGGACAAGCCTGCCATCCGCAGCGGCGCAGCGATGAACATCGGCATCGTCACCAGCTATAACGACATGCTGTCGGCGCATCAGCCCTATGGCCGTTATCCCGAACAGATCAAAGTCTGGGCGCGTGAGGTTGGTGCGACCGCGCAGGTTGCGGGCGGCGTGCCCGCCATGTGCGACGGCGTGACACAGGGACAGGCGGGAATGGACCTGTCCCTGTTCAGCCGCGACAATATTGCCCAGGCCACCGCCATTTCGATGAGCCACGCCATGTATGAAGGCGCGCTGCTGCTGGGCATTTGCGACAAGATCGTGCCCGGCCTTTTGATTGGCGCGCTGCGCTTTGGCCATGTTCCGACAATCCTGGTCCCCGCCGGGCCGATGCCCTCGGGCCTCGCCAACAAGGAAAAGGTGCGCGTCCGCCAGCTTTATGCGCAGGGCCTCGCCACCCGTGAAGAGCTTCAGGATGCCGAGGCCGCCTCCTATCACAGCGCGGGCACCTGCACCTTTTATGGCACAGCAAATTCGAACCAGATGATGATGGAGGTGATGGGGCTCCATGTCCCGGCGAGCGCCTTTGTCAATCCGGGCAATAAACTGCGGCAGGAACTGACCCGCGCCGCCGTTCACCGCGTCGCCGAAATCGGCTGGGACGGCGATGATTATCGGCCGCTGTCGCACTGCGTTGATGAAGGCGCGATTGTGAACGCCGTCATCGGCTTGCTCGCCACTGGCGGGTCGACCAACCATGCGATTCATATCCCTGCGATTGCCCGCGCCGCCGGGATTGTGATCGATTGGGAAGATATGGACCGGCTGTCCGCGGTCGTCCCGCTGCTTGCGCGCGTTTATCCCAATGGCGCGGGCGACGTGAACCACTTCCACGCCTCGGGGGGCATCGGCTTTGTGATCCGCGAGTTGCTCGACGCCGGGCTGCTCCACGGCGACATTATGACCGTCGGCGGCACGCTTGCCGGCGATCGCGTTGGCCACGTTGCGGGCGGTGCCGCGAACCACCACCGAATCCCGCAGCGACGACACCTTCATCACCAGGCTGAGCGGCTTCGGCCCGTTGGCCTCGACGGCTTCGACGACGAGCGCTGCCTCAACGATGTGCAGCGCAGCATCGACCGGCACGGCTTCTGCTCGATCGTCTGCGGCGAGGGCATCGTGGACCAGGCGGGCAACGGAGCTGGGGGGCGAGCAGCGTAGCTTCGATCCCGCCGGCAACGTGCAGCTCACGGGGGCCTCCGAGGCCATCCGCGACCTGCTCATCCGCCGCCTGGGGGACGGCTTCTTCCAGCGTTATCGCCGGGCCGACTCCGCCAAGGCCGCCATCTTCACCAGAAAGCTCGGCCACACCCAGCGGGGCGGGCGGCCGATCCTGTTTGACCGCTTCTACGGAGCGCAGTTGGGCGGCCGCGCGGGCTTCGCGCACGAAGAGCTGCACGGTTTTGTGGTCGAGTCCGCCGGTTCGCGGGATCTTGACCGCGACCATGCGATTGAGAACGGCGTCGCGGGCTTTCCAGACGTCTCCGAAGTGCCCGCGGCCGACTTGCTCGAGCAGTTCGAAGTGAGCGACGATCTTTGGTT
>JAAUPH010000179.1 GCA_012035435.1 Sphingopyxis sp.
GCTTCCACCAGTTGGGCTAACTCTTCTGGGGGTAGGCTGTTGGCTAACATGGCCAGACTAGATCGACACAAAGCAGCGCGTATCTGCTGTACCAATGCTATGGCTTGAACAGGCTGGTTTACTACGTAAGCTTGTTTGGCTTGTTCCCACGCCCGATCGACATCATTCAGGAAACCACCATAACTCACATCCAACCACTCCCACGCTCGACGCCCACCCGTTGCTGACCAGCGCATAAAACGCCTCTGCCGGAGCATGGCTGCGTTCCAGATGGTTGGCATAATGGCGCAGCAGGTAGACCGACGCAGCTTTGTGGTCAAGCTGTTCGGTGTTGAGGGCATCGAGCGTTTGCTTGCCCCAATTGCAAAAACGTTGCTCCCACTTTGCCCTTTCGTCTGATCCCTGTTCTTCCCAAAAATAGTAGCCCAATCGAGGGTGACAGAATGAATATCCCTGCTTCTTACCATCTCCAATCACCCAAAGCCTGACCAGGGTTATCAGGTTACGCACAAGTAAAAGAGTCGTTTAGCTCTGGTTCTATGGCGGCTAAATCATCTTGGGTGAGTGGAGCAAAGGATGCAGAAAGAATATCGAACAAACGCCGGAGCGGACGCTGTTCCAATAAAGGGTTGCGCCCTTGTCGTTGCCAAGCATCTTCTTGAGTCTTCCACCATTCCTGAATGTAACCATGTAGCCCAGGCTGAATTATATGCAGTTGCTCAGCACGGAAGAAGGCAACATGATCTGTCTTCTTCTCCAACTCTTCTACATAAAACCTCAATAGCAGCGGGTCGCCTTCGCTCAAGCGGTGCAATTCGCCCACCACATCCACTTTAGTCGCCAGCACGTCCAGCGGGTTGCCCATGGAGGCCAGCGCCTCTTCCACCCCGCGGCGATCCAGCGGTGGCAGGAGGGCGGTGCGCGCCAGTTGTGGATTTTGCCAGCCCAGCGTGGTCGCCCAGCCCTGGGCGTTGGCTTCACCGGCGCGCAGCCGCGCCGTCACCAAAATGCGCAGGCCATCGGGCGGATCGCCGGGGAAGAGGCTGCGCCCGGGGGTCCAGTCGGCGGCTTCGTCCAGTCCGCCGAGGATCAGCAGCAGCTGTTTGCCGTCGGGCAGGGAACGGCGCAAATAACTCTGGCAGACCCCTTTCCACTCTTCGGCGGAGAGGGCGGCAGCTTTCATCTCCTCGCCAAAAACGTTGGCCAGCCGCGCCGCCAGCGCGCCGTTGTCGGGCTCGACCGTTACGGCAAAACGCGCATTCGACAGCGTATATTCGTGCGCGCAGTAAACCTGCGTCGCATCGGGCAGCGTGGCCAGCGCCTGCATATTGGCAAACATCTGCTCGGCCGTCCCCTCGAACAAACGGCCACAGCCCATGGCAAATAGGGTGTCACCGATGAAAATCGCCTCATCATCGGCGAAATGATAGGCGATATGCCCGGCGGTATGCGCGGGCACGTCCCACACGCTCGCTGCCACGTCGCCCAGCATCACCATATCGCCGCCGCTCACCAGCCGGTCGAGCGTCGGGATGCGCACGGCCTCAGCCATCGGGCCGGTGATGGTGCAACCGGTCGCTGCCTTGATCGCGGCATTGCCGCCGGTGTGATCGGGGTGCCAATGGGTGTTCCAGATGTCGGTGATGGTCCAGCCGCGCACGGCGGCTTCGGCCAGCACCGGTTCGGCCACCGCCGGATCGACCACCATCGTTGCGCCGCTCACAGGCTCGTGCACCAGCCACACATAGTTGTCGCTCAGCACCGGGATGCGGACGATCTCCAGCGCCATCGCTACCAGGCCCCGATATTGGGCATCGACACCCAGGGTTCTTGCGGCGGCAAATGTCCATCCTGAAGCAGCTCGACCGAGATGCCATCGGGCGAGCGGATGAAGGCCATATGCCCGTCGCGCGGCGGCCGGTTGATCGTCACACCGGCGTCGATCAGCCGCTGGCAGGTCGCATAAATATCCTCGACCCGGTACGCCAGATGCCCGAAATTGCGGCCTCCGGTATAGGTTTCAGCAGCGCCACCGTCAGCGGGCGGCCAATTATAGGTCAGCTCGACCTCCGCCACGCCGGCCTGTCCGGGGCAGGCGAGGAAGATCAGCGTAAACCTCCCCGCCTCGCTGTCAAAGCGGCGAACTTCCTGAAGGCCGATCAGGTTAAAGAAGGCGACGGTTGCGTCGGGATCGGTAACGCGGATCATGCTGTGAAGATAGTGAGGCATGGTGGCAGTATATCCCAAGCCAGCAGCAAGGAAAGCCCCTCCCCTTCAGCGGAGGGGTTGGGGTGGGGGCTGTCGGGGTAGCGCCATGCAGCGAGTCGCCACACCGATTTGCCGGACCAAGTCTCGCTGCCCTTCCCCTGAAAGCGAGGGGCGTATTATGGTCAATCCCGCAACGTCCGCCCTTCATATCGCTCAAACATCGCCACCACCGCCTCGGGCACCGGCGTGCTCGGCCCGCGCGCTTCGCTGACATGCACTGACACTTCGACCCCGGTTGCGCGCAGGTCATCCTTGCCTGCGCCGTGGAGTTCGAACAAAAGGTCATCGAACTGCGCCCGATGCGGCTGCACCGCACGCAAATGTCGATTTCTTCGTCGAGCAGGATCGGCACCTTATAATCCACCTCGGCGCGCGCGACGTGAAATTCGGCATTGCCCTCACCCTCGTCATACATGCCGACCGCGCGCCAATATTCGGTGATGCCAATGTCGAAATATTCAAGGTAACGGCTGTTGAACACCACCGCCTGCGCGTCTATCTCGGCATAGCGGACGCGTTTAATCTGACTGAATTTGAAATCTGGGCGTGCCATAAAATCCTCTTTTTTCCTTGTATAGGAGCGATGGTTCATATCTTTCGTCTCCCCCAGCGCAGGCGGGGGCCCAGCTGATGCCGGCGCGTAACCGCACATTCAGGAGATGGATTCCCGCCTTCGCGGGAATGACGAAGATTGATCAATAGACCCTGATTACTCGCTCCCACGCATGCCAGCGACCGCGCTCAGCAGCAAGCCGATGTCGCCCGCCCGCGACAGCCGATGGCCACCATCCTTGATCAGCGTCACGGTGACGGCATCGCTGGCCAGCGCGGCGGCTAGCTTCAGCGAAATTGTCCACGGCACATCGTCATCGCACTGCCCGTGCAGCAAATGCACGGGGCAGGTAAGGGGGATGGCGCGGTCCAATACCAAATTGTCCTGCCCCGACTGCCACAGCGCCTGTGTCGTGACATAGGGCTGGTCGCTGTATGGCGTTTCCTGGAGCAGGACGCCCTCGGTCTGGATGATCGCCTTTTGCGCGTCGGTGAAACCCCATTCGGTAAAATCCGGTGCGGCAGCGATGCCCACCAGTCCCGCAACGCGGTCCGCATCCAGCGCCAGCGCAGCGAGCAGCATGACCCATCCGCCCATCGACGATCCCACCAGCACCACCGGACCTGGCACCAACGCGGTGATCAGATCGAGCACGTCACCCTGCCAATCAATCAACGTCTGATCGGCAAAAACGCCCCCTCCGACAGTCCGCACCCGGCGTAGTCGAGCAACAGACAGCCCTGCCCCCGCGCCGCGCAATCGGCGAGCACGGCGGTCGCCTTACCCCCCGCCATGTCGGACATATAACCGGGTAGGAAAATGACCGTTGGGCCATTACCCGGCAAATGGCGATAGGCCAAGGCCGGGCGGGCGGGACGGGCGAGGGAGGGCAGGTTCGGGAAGAGACATACGCGACCCATGTCATTGCGAGCGCAGCGACGCTACCCAAATCCTCCGCGGAACGGGGAGGGGAACCAGCGAAACGGGTGGAGAGGCACGGCCCGTTATCCGCAACGGTGCGTTGCCCCGCTGGTCCCCCTCCCCCGTTTGGGGGACGATCGAGTTTCGATCATCATTCAGTCCCCACCGACCCGCGCCAATTCATCCAATGCGCGGTTGCCAGCATCACTGCGCCGGCACTGGTGGCGATCCTGTCATACAGCTCCGGATCGGGCACGGCGATGGCGCCCTCGTGGAACATCAGGCCCAGCCCCCAGCAGCGCCAGCCCGCCTGCGCCCAACATCGCGATGCCCATGCGCCCATGCCGCCGCCATCCCTGCCACAGCGCGCTCGCTGCCACCGGAAGCGCCGCCGACAATAGCATCAGATGCAGCCATTCGGGCAGCGCCAAGCCATGCGACATCATCGGCAACAGCGCTGCGCCCACGGGTACCGCCAGGCAATGGAGCAGGCACAGCGACGAAATTGCCATGCCCAGCTTGTCGAGCCTGTTTTGCATTTTTGCCGCCATCCCTCGACCCCTCGCCACCACGATGCTGATGGCAAATGGGGACTGGATCGCGACGTTCAATGATACAACATCACATAATTCGGTCGCGCAGGAAAATTTCTTCGATCGTCATCCCAAACACATCGGCAATGCGAAAGGCGAGCGGGAGCGAGGGGTCATATTTCCCCGTCTCGATGGCATTTACCGACTGGCGCGACACACCCAATGCTTCGGCCAGCTGCTGCTGGTTCCAATTTCGCTCGGCGCGCAGGATTTTAAGACGGTTTTTCACGTTTGCGCCCGCCGCCAGATTTGGCCGATGCCCAGCCCGACTGCCCAGGCCGGGAAGACCCACCAGCTCGGCACGTCCGGCACGATCCCGAACATTTCCAGAAACCCCCACGCGGTTGCCAGCGCCAGCGTCAGCGCTGTGGCGACCAGCGCATCCTGCACATATCCGGCGCGCAAATATTCATCCTGTTCCTCCGTCACCAGCCGCGCCATGGTCCAGATCATCCCCAGCACCGGCACCGCAGGTGACAGTGCGATCACTATAAGCACCGGCCGGGGCCAACCCCCCTGCTCATGCAACCAGATCGCCGCGAACAGCGTGATGCTATAGGCGAAACTTGCCAGCAGAAAACGCCGTCCGTACCGGCGCAGCGCGGGCGATCCGCTGCCAGTCAGCTGTTGATAGCGCTCGCTCACGCGAACAAAGGGGATCAGCAGCAGCATCGCCGCCAGCATCAGCCCGATCACCCAGCCATAGGGCAGGTCGAGCCCGAAACCCGTTGCGGCTGCGCCAAAGGTGCCAACGACAAAGGTTGCGCCCCACCCCGTCACGCGCCGCTTCGCCGCCGCCGCCACCAGATCACTCTCCATTGCAACGACCCTTTCCATAAAGACAAGGATCCTTTTACAAGTGATGATTTTAGAAGTCAATGACGCTTTACAGGTCATGTTTGACCTCGCCGTGCTGCGGGATATGGCGGCGCAAGCTCCTCGGCCAGGGGGCGCTTGTGGCCGCCGCCGCGCCACCAGGACGTCAGCTGTCCGGTGTTCTTGCGTCCGCCGGATCGCTCGAGCGTCTCGAGAAACACGGCCTCGGACGCATCAGCAGCCGCCAGGCAGGGCCGAACCTCCCGCAGGTAGCGGCGCACCCAGTGAGCGGCGCGGCGTCCCACCGGGACATAGCGGCTCTTGCCGCCCTTGCCGTGCCTGACGAATGCCACGCCCGTTTCCAGGTCGAGATCGAGCTGGGTCAGGCTGGCCAATTCCTGGCGGCGCAGACCCGTGCTGTAGAACAGCTCCAGGGCCGCCCGATCCCGCAGGCCCGCGCGGGTTGCGACATCGCAACTCGCCAATCAGGCGTTCCACCTGGCGCGGGGTCGGCACGTGCGCCGGGCA
>JAAUPH010000180.1 GCA_012035435.1 Sphingopyxis sp.
GGACATGAAGTCGTTGAACCCGACGTGGGGGCCATTCTCCTGCACTATATAAAGGTCTAGCGCCGTGACCTTGCCGTCGGCCCTAAAGCCGATCTTCACGCGGCCTTGGAAGCCCGGCCGCGCCGAGCCCATGAAGTATTCCTCGTGGCGCGAGACCCGCATCATCACGGGCCGGTTGATCTTCTTCGCCATCAACGCAGGCAGCACCATCAGCGGGTAGTCGCCGCCCTTCGAGCCGAAGCCGCCGCCGCAGAACTCGGAGATGTAGCTCAGATCCGCCGCCTCGATGCCGAGCCGGCGTGCGATGCCGGGAAACGGGAAGCTCTGACTCTGCGTCGAGCCGTGCAGGATGCACTTGCCGTTCTGCCAGTACGCGAGCGCGCTACGCGGCTCCATCGAGTGGTGCGCAAGACCGGCCGTCACGAACGTCTCGTCGAGCACGAGCTTGGCGGCCGGCGCAGCGGCGCGGCTCGCCGAGCTCACCCCGCCGGGCCACAGCGTCCGCATCCACCTCACCCTCACCGACGATCATCCCTGGGCGCAGGCCTTCGTCATATTGGAAGCGATCCCGCAGGCATGACCACCGCACACAAAACCGAAGCAAAAGGCGAAAGCCCGCTAAAGCTCATCCGAGACATCATTGTCATATTGCTCGTCGTGCTCGGCATCCACACGATCATCGCCAAGCCGTTTTACATTCCATCCGAATCGATGATGCCCATCCTGCGCAACGGCGACCGGCTGGTGGTCAGCAAATGGCCCTATGGCTGGTCGTACAGCTCGGTCAGCTTTCATCTGGCTCCAAAGATGGACGGACGACTGTGGGGTCAGCTTCCCGAACGCGGCGATATCGTCGTGCTCGAACATCCGCAGCAGCGCGTCGACTATATCAAGCGCGTGATCGGCCTGCCCGGCGACACGATCGAAATGCGGCGCGGCGAACTGATTTTGAATGGCAAGGCGGTGAAACGCGAAATCCAGCCGCTGCTGCCCATCCCCGTCGATGCTAATCTGCCGGGTCAACAGAGCGCCTTTTCGGGGCGGATCCGCGTCGATGCGGCGGGCAAGCGCTGGATCGATGCGCCGGTCGTCCGCGAAACGCTGCCCGAGGGCGTCAGCTATGACACAATTGATCTTGGCCCTGACTACCGAAACGATGAATTCGAACCCTATCTCGTTCCGCCGGGCCATGTCTTCCTGATGGGCGACAACCGCGACGGCAGCGCCGACAGTCGCGTGTCCGTCGAAGAAAAGGGCTTCGGCGGCGCGGTGCCGTTCGACGTTATATCCGGACGTGCAGAGATGATTACTTTCTCCACCGATGGAACAGCCAGCTGGTACAATCCTTTAACCTGGTTCAGCGCCTTGCGTTCAGGCCGCGCCGGGACCAATCTTCGGCCGGATAAGAAATGAGATTTGATAGGTCGTCATCCCTGTGAGGGCGGGTACCCATCTCCTGATGGTGCCGCACCACGGATGATCCGCTGGACCCCGCCTGCGTGGGGGTGACGAACTGGAAAATATAGGGGGCAGCATGACCGAAAAATCCGAAAAAATGGCGGAAGGCCAAACCCCCGGCCCCACCGAATTCCGCGACCCGTTAATCCGCAACGAAATCAAGCGCGCGGGCGTGTGGATCGGGATGATCGTCGCGGTCGCGCTGGTGGCGCTCCTCGCGCAGCCAATTCTGCTGATCCTCGGCGCCATCGTCTTTGCCGCAGGCCTCGACGGAGGCACCCGCCTGTTGGGGCGCCTGTTGCCCATCGGGCGCGGCTGGCGGCTCACCATCGTGCTGCTCTCAATCCTCGCCTTCCTCGCTTGGGTGTTCATATCGGCAGGAAATCAGCTGGTCGCGCAGGCGGCCACGCTGCAGGACACCATCATCACCCAGATCGACCGTCTGCTGCTTTGGGCCCGGACGCAGGGTCTGACCGAATCCGAATTTAATCCGTCGCAGATTTTGGAATATGCGATGGGTTCGGTTGGGCGGGTGACGGCCGCCGTCTCGTCACTCGTCGGCGGTCTCACCGCGCTGTTCATGATCTTCATCCTCGGCCTTTATCTAGCCATCGAACCCCGCCTTTACGAACGCGGCGTCGGCTGGCTGATGCCGCAAAGCGAACGCTCGCATTTCTATGAAGTCACCGCCGCCATGGGCAAGACGCTCCGCCGCCTGATGGCAGGCCGCATCCTCGGCATGTTGGTGGAGGGGATCGCGACGTGGATCCTGCTCGGTCTCTATGGCATCCCGATGGCAACATTGCTCGGCGTGCTCACCGGGCTGCTCGTCTTCATTCCCAACATCGGCGCCGCGATTTCGGGCATCCTGATGGTGCTGGTCGGTTTTTCGGTCAGCGTCGATGCCGGCCTGTATTGCTTGTTCGTTTATTTCATCGTTCAATTTGTGGACGGCAACATCATCGTCCCCATGATCGCCAAACGGACCGTCGATCTGGCTCCGGCGCTGGTGCTGGGCGCGCAAATCTTGTTCGGCGCGTTGTTCGGCCTTTTGGGCCTCGCACTCGCCGACCCGATCATCGCGATGATCAAGGTGTTTCTGGAAAAGAATGCCGAACGCCAGAGCCGAACGTCGGCATAATCATTACCGCGGCTGCGACGGCGCCCCGGCACCGGGCGGCGGAGCGCCCTGCCCGCCCTGCATCTGCTGCATCATCTGCTGCATCGCGCGGACTTCGGCTTCGGACCGGAAATCGAGCAACTCGACATCAAAGGTCAGCGTGCTGTTCGCGGGGATCGGCCCCTGTGCGGTCGATCCATAGCCCAGCTTCGGCGGGATCACGATCGTGTATTTCCCGCCCTTTTGCATCCGCTTCAGCGCCTGCTTGAAACCAGGAACCACCTGCCCCACCGCCATCGGCGCCTGTTCATTGGCGTCGAACACCGTGCCATCGGCCAAGCGGCCCTCATATTTGATAAGCGCGATATCGGTGTCACTCGGGCTCGGCCCCGAACCGGCCTTCACCCGTGGTAAAGCCAATCTGGTTCGCTTTCGCCTGCCACCAGGCAAAACCCGCACCCAGCGCAACCAGCAGCAAGATGCCAATCCACAGCGCGGCCAATCCGCTTTTGGGCACGGGGCGCAGGGGAACAGCGGTTGCACTCATGATGTCGTCCTCGATCGCAGGGTCAATATGCGCGGCCTATAGTCGGCGGCAGCGCGGCGGGTCCAGCGGCAAATGCGTATCCGCGCGCTATTGCATCACCCGCCCGCGCGCCATGACCCACTGCACCTTCTCCATCGCCCGCACATCGGCCAGCGGATCGCCGTCCACCGCAATGATGTCGGCGCTATAGCCCACCGCGATCCGGCCCAGCTCATTCTCCATCCCCAGCGCCTTGGCCGCGACCGTCGTCGCGCTCGCCACCGCTTCACGGTTCGTCAGTCCGAATTTCACGAGCAGCGCAAATTCCCCCGCATTGCGGCCATGGTCAAACACACCCGCGTCAGTGCCGAATGCGACTGGTACGCCAAGCGCCTTGGCGCGCCCCACTGCCTTGCCAACTTCCGCCAGCGTCATCCGCACCTTGGTTTCGACCGTGGGGGTGTAGATGCCCTTGCCCAACCGTTCTCGAATGCCCTCAAACGCCATTAGCGTGGGGACCATATAGGTGCCTTTGGCCTTCATCACCTTCAGCGCAGCCTCGTCGGCGAAGGTGCCATGGTCGATCGTGTCGATGCCCGCCGCTGCCGCCGATTCAATCCCCCGCGCGCCATGCGCATGCGCCATGACCTTCAGGCCCAGGCTGTGCGCGGTGTCCGCAATCGACTGCAACTCGGCCGTCGTGAAATGCCCTTCCAGCCCCCGACCCTGCTGCGACAACACCCCGCCCGTCGCCGTGATTTTGATAACATCGGCCCCGGCGCGCGATGCCTTGCGCACCTTTTCCGCGCATTCGACCGCACCGGTACAGGTATAACCCTGGTCGAGCACATGATGCACATCTTCGCGGAAACCGGTCACATCGCCGTGCCCGCCAACGATCGACAGGGCCGGGCCCGCCGCCACGATGCGCGGCCCGACAATCACGCCATCCGCCGTCCCGCGGCGTAGCGAAAAGCCGGTATATTGCGCCGATCCCGCCTCGCGCACCGTTGTAAAGCCCGCGAGCACGGTGATGCGCGCATTTTTTGCTCCCATCACCACGCCCCATTCATCGGGCTCGACCGCTTCGCTGCGATAATCACCGCCCGGATCGCCGGTCAGGTGAACGTGAAGGTCGATCAACCCGGGCATCAGCGTCTTGGCCGACAGGTCATGAACGGCGGCACCCGCGGGCGCAGGCTGACGTCCCGCGGCGACGGCGGTAATCCGCCCGTCGGTGACGGTAATCGTCGCAGGACCACTGGTGCCGGCATCGGCATCGGTCAGCAACCGGCCCGCATAGATGACGCTGGTCTCGGCCATCGCCGCGCTGCTGCCCATCAGCGCTGCAACGCTCGCCGCTGCTGTCAAAAAAGCCCGCATATCCTGCCTCCCCAATGTGCGGCACTCATGGTGGCGCGCATTTGGGGCAAGGGCAAGCAAAGAAAGGGGCGGCCCCGCACGGTTTCGGGGCCGCCCAAACTGGTCAGTCAGAGGGGCGACTCACCAGAAGAAATTATGGATCACATCAACCACTTCGCCGCTATAGACATCGACGAGCAGCACATCGTCATAATAGCGGACCCAGCGATAGGGGCCGTGCACGTCGGGCAAACGATAACGCCACGGATCGTTGATCCAATAGCGGTCGCTGTAAAAGGGCGAACCAATCCGAATGCCGATTGAAAAGCGCGAATAACGATGGTTGCGGTACGGGGCATAATAACGCCCCTGCCGGTAATAATCGCGGTTATACTCGCGGTGACGATGCCAGTCATAGCGGCGGTCGTTGCGCCAGCTGCGATTCCAACTACGGCCGTCGCGCCGGTCATACCGGTTTGCCACGCCATCGCGGTCACGGTCATAGCGCCGGTCGAGATTGCCATCCCGATTGCGGTCATACCGGCGGTCTAGCCGCTCATTATTGTTCCGGTCCCAGCGCCGGTCGAGATTGCCGTCGCGGTTGCGGTCCCACTGGCGGTCGACGCGGCCATTGTCGTTTTCAGCCGCAACGCCGCCACCGGCGCCCTGACGTTCGTCGAGGACGAGGTCGACAACGTGCAGGGAACGAAGGGGCTCGGCGGCGTCACCGTCAGCATCGCCGGCGTGGGCTCGGTGCAGAGTTTCGGCTCCGGCGGGTACAGCCTGCGCGTGAGCCCCGGCACCTACACCGTCACGGCCCAGTTGGTGGATGACAGCGCCGCGGTCATCGCTGCTTCTGCACCGCTGTTCGTAACCGTGGCAGAACCCACGCCAACCGCAACCCAAACACCAGTGCCGCCCACGGCCACCAATACACCGCTACCAACGGCAACGCCGGCGCCGCTCTCGCCGCGACAATCACCCAGTCCATTCCAGCCAGGTCGAACTCGCCGAAATGCGTTAAAATTTGGGCAAATTTGTATACACTGACGGCATAGTCGCGCTGCAACTGCTCGGAGTGCGGGTTGGCCTTTGCCAAGCGCTCGCTGATCTCCAAGCGGAGCGCGTATCGGGCGCGGGCCTGCTCCAACTGGCCCAAACTTTTTTCCAAATCCGCCAATTTTTC
>JAAUPH010000181.1 GCA_012035435.1 Sphingopyxis sp.
CCGTGACCAACGCGCAGCTCTGGCGGCGCGGCTGGCGGCGCGCGGGGCCAATCTGGTTGCGGACGGCACCGACACGCATCTGGCGCTGGTCGATCTCACTCCGCTGGGCGTAACCGGCCGCGATGCCGACGAGGCGCTGGAGCGTGCGGCAATCACTTGCAACAAGAATGGCATCCCGCATGACCCATTGCCGCCGATGAAGACCAGCGGCATCCGCGTGGGTTCACCCGCCGGCACGACCCGCGGTTTCGGGGTGGCCGAGTTTGAACAGATTGGCGACATGATCGCCGACGTTCTCGACGCTCTGAAGGCCAAGGGCGAGCATGGCGATGCCGATGTCGAGGCCGACGTCCGCCGCCGCGTCCGGGCGCTGTGCGAGCGTTTCCCGATCTATCAGGGCTGATCCGACTTGCGCTGCCCCTATTGCGGACATGACAATAGCCAGGTGAAGGACAGCCGCCCGACCGAGGATGGCGCGGCGATCCGGCGGCGGCGGCAATGCGAGGATTGCGGTGCACGCTTCACCAGCTTTGAGCGCGTCCAGCTGCGCGAGGTCGCGGTGATCAAGGCCGACGGTCGGCGCGAGGCGTTTGATCGTGACAAATTGATGCGCTCGGTCGGCATCGCCTGCCGCAAACGGCATGTTGACCCGACACGGATCGAACGGCTGGTGTCGGGGATCCAGCGTCAGCTCGAAACCAGTGGCGAGACCGAGGCGACGGCATCGCAAATCGGCGCAATGGTGATGGAGGCGCTAAAGGGCGTCGACAGTGTCGCCTATATTCGCTTTGCCAGCGTATACCGCGACTTTGCCGATGCACGCGATTTCGAAGAATTTGCCGCGACGGTGAGCGAAGCAGCGCCGCGCGACAAGTGAACGCCTAGTGCCTGCCCCGCATCCCGCCATCATCCTGGTCCGCCCGCAGCTTGGCGAGAATATCGGCAAGACCGCACGGGCCATGCTCAATTTCGGACTGACCGATTTGCGGCTGGTGGCACCGCGCGATGGGTGGCCCAATCCGGATGCGGGACCGGCGGCGTCAGGGGCGGACATTGTGCTCGCCGGCGCGCGGGTGTTTGCTACGCTAGCAGAAGCAGTGGCCGATTGTACCCACATCTACGCGACAACCGTCCGTAAGCGCGGGGTGACGAAGCCCGTCCTGACACCAGAAGCGGCCGCGCGCGCGATCCATGCCGATCCGGGGCAGAGCGCGCTGATCTTCGGCGCTGAGCGGTCGGGGCTGGAGAGCGACGATGTTGCCCTCGCGCACAGCATCGTCACGGTGCCAATCAATCCAGAGTTCGGGTCGCTCAATCTGGCCCAAGCAGTGATCATCAACGCCTATGAATGGTCGAAGCATGTCGGATTGTCCCAACCGCCCGCCGTTGATCTCCATCCCCCCGCGCCGCATAACGAAATGGAGGATCTGATCGGTCATTTTGTGCGCGATCTCGAAGCATCGGGCTATTTCTTTCCGCCCGACCGCAAGAAGGTAACGTTGCGGGCGCTGCGCACGATGCTGACTAAGACCGGCTGGTCGAGCAATGATGTCCGAATGATGCATGGCGTGATTTCTATACTTGGCCGCGCGCGCCATCGCGGGTAGGGCGCAGCATGGCCTCGGGCCGCAACGTTAGTGCAGGACTTCGCCCATGATCAGTCTCACATTTGCCTTGCTACTGGCCGCCCCTGAAACGACGGCGGTCGCACCGCAGACGGCCGCGCCAGCAAAGCCCCAGAAAATTTGCCGCAACGTCGAACGCACGGGGACGCGGATGAGCAGGCGCAAATGCATGACAGCCGACGAATGGGCACTGCACGACCGGGGTGACAAGGCGAAACTGGAAATGCTGGACCAGCAATATAAGCAGAATGTTCATGGCTCTGAATAAGGCAATTTGAGCGCCGTCGCTCAACCCCTGAGTGCATCCCACCGCACCAGTTCATGCGCGATCGATTGTTCGACTAGCACGTCCCACACTGCGGCAAGCCGGTTCGGGTCCAGCCCGGCGGCTTTGGCGTGGCGAGCCACATTGGCAAGCACTTCGGCCTTGCGCGCTTCGTCGCGGACATTGTCGCGCGATGCTTTGATGCGGGCCGCAGCGTCCATGTAGCCAAAGCGGCGCACCAGCAGCGCAACCAACTCGGCGTCGACGGCATCGACCCCGGCACGGACTTCGGTCATGGTGGTGCAGTCGGAGGGCGCGAGCGGCTGTGGCATGGCCGCGCGCCATAACGGTTTTTGATCCGCTGTCGAGGGGGGCGTGTTCTCCAGCACGGCGCTTGACTTTGCGCATCCCCCCCGCTAACCGCGCGCCTTCGCAGTTGACTCCGCACACCCGGTGCAGCGGTGGTCGCGTTCCAGCCTTGGCCGGAACGGGCGGGTCCGGGTCTTTGGCCGCACGCCAATGGTGGCATGCGGCTCAGCAATTGGAGATGACATATGTCGAAGCGCCAGAGCGCCAAGTATAAACTCGACCGCCGGATGGGCGAAAACATCTGGGGTCGCCCGAAATCCCCGGTCAACCGCCGCGAATATGGCCCCGGCCAGCATGGTCAGCGCCGCAAGGGCAAGATGTCGGATTTCGGCATCCAACTGCGCGCCAAGCAGAAGCTGAAAGGCTATTACGGCGACATCACCGAAAAGCAGTTCAAGAAGAATTATTTCGAAGCATCGCGGATGAAGGGCGACACCGGCCAGAATCTGATCGGTCTGCTCGAGCGCCGTCTCGACGCACTGGTCTATCGCGCCAAATTTGCGCCGACGATCTTTGCCGCGCGCCAGCTCGTCAGCCATGGCCATGTCTATGTGAACGGCGTGAAGTGCAATATCGCCAGCCGTCTGGTAAAGCCGGGCGACGAAATCAGCCTGGGCAAAAAGGCGCAGGACATGGCACTCGTCGCCGAAGCGCAGAGCCTGCCCGAGCGTGACATTCCTGACTATGTTGCCGTCACCGACACTGCCAAGGTCACCTACACCCGCGTTCCGACGCTGGACGAAGTGCCCTATCCGGTGAAGATGGAACCCAATCTGGTCGTCGAATTTTATTCGCGCTGATTTGGTTGCGAACGAACGATACAGCAAAAGGGCGGTCCGAAGGGGCCGCCCTTTTTGCTTAGCCCGGCTCCAGCGACGGCGAAGGTTGCCTGTCCTACAAGCGCACAAGAGGCTATCGTCGGACCATGGCCCTCCACGCACCCACCAAATATTCGTGCTTCACTGTGAAGTTGCGCAGATTTCCAACAAAAACTCTTGGCTCAAATGATCAGGGTCCGCTCCGCTTGCACCATGGCCGTCTGGCTGGCAGGAAGCGCTCTCGCCGTTACCTGACAGGAAACTCATCGATGAACCGTCTCGCACTTGCCGCTGCGCCGCTCACGCTCCTTGCCGCCTGCTCCAGCGGCAGCAGCGACACCGCAGCGATCCCCGACGTTGCCGTTCCCGACATATCGCTAAAAACGATGCAGGACGTTGTCGGCCAGCTGGCTTCGG
Source organism: Sphingopyxis sp. (assembly GCA_012035435.1). The sequence goes on from JAAUPH010000181.1 coordinate 3,495, forward strand.
ATGAATTTGAGGGTCGTTCGCCGGGCACCGCGGGTGAGGAAAAGACCGTCGCGCTGCTGATCGAGCGGTTCAAGGCAGCCGGGCTCCAGCCGGGCAACAAGGGCAGCTGGACGCAGGATGTGCCGCTGGTCGAGATGACCGCGAAAAATGTCAGCGCCCTGAGCTTCACGGGCGGCAAGGCGCCGCTCAGCCTGTCCTATGGCACCCAATTTGTCGCGGGCAGTTACCGCGTTCAGCCAAATATCGCGATCAAGGATAGCGCCGTCGTCTTTGTCGGCTATGGCATCAACGCCCCCGAAAAGGGGTGGAATGATTATGCCGGCGTCGATGTGAAGGGGAAGACCGTCGTCATATTGGTCAACGACCCCGACTGGCAGACGAAGGAAGCCAAGGGCGAGTTCAACGGCCGCGCGATGACCTATTATGGCCGCTGGACCTATAAGTTTGAGGAAGCGGCGCGGCAGGGCGCTGCGGCGGCGCTGATTGTCCATGATACTGAACCTGCCGCATATGGCTGGAACGTCGTTCAGTCGAGTTGGACGGGCACGCAATATCTGGCAGCGACGGCCAACAACGGCGCCGATCAAACGGCGGCGAACGGCTGGCTGCAGCTTGATCAGACCAAGGCGCTGTTTGCTGGCGCGGGCCAGGATTTTGCGGCGCTGCGCGAGGCCGCGAAGAAAAAGGGATTCAAAGCGGTGCCGCTGACCGGCGTGCAAGCGTCACTATCGTTCGACAATGACATCACCCGGAAAATGTCGAAAAACGTCATTGGCGTGCTGCCCGGCGCCAAGCGCCCCGATGAGCATGTTCTCTACACCGCGCACTGGGACCATCTGGGTCGCTGTGAGGCCGTGAACGGGGACGATATATGCAACGGGGCGATCGACAATGCGACCGGCACCGCCGCATTGGTTGCGTTGGCCGAGGCGCACAGCCGAACCGGCGCACCCGACCGCAGCATCGTCTTTCTGGCGGTGACCGCCGAAGAATCTGGCCTGCTGGGATCGAAATATTATGCCGAGAATCCGGTGTTTCCGCTGAGCACGACCGTTGGCGGGGTCAACATGGATGCGCTCACCGGATCAGGCGCGGCGAAAGACATCATCGTCATCGGACGCGGCAAAACCGAACTCGACGCCTATCTCGCCAAAGCGGTGGCCGCCGAAAAGCGCGTGATCGTTGACGAACCAACCCCGGAAAAGGGTTTCTATTACCGTTCCGACCATTTCAGTCTGGCCAAACTGGGCGTACCGATGATCTATTTTGACGGTGGTGAGGATTTGGTCGCCGGCGGCACGGCGGCGGGCAAAGCCTGGGCAGCCAACTATACCGAAAAACAATATCACGCGCCGTCCGACGATGTGAGCGCGATCACCAGCTGGGACGGCATGATGGCCGACTTGCGGCTTTACTACGCGGTCGGCCGGATGCTCGCGATGAGCGATGGCTGGCCCAATTGGGTCGAGGGCGATGAGTTTCGCAGCATTCGCGATAAAAGCCGCCAATAGAATTTAACCCGTCTGTCCCGAGCTTGTCGAAGGCGTTGAGAGGCAGAGCAGGCGCGGCTTGAAGAAAGGTTAGATCAAGACCATGACCCTGCGCATGCCCGCCGAATGGGCACCTCACGCCGCGACCTGGATCGGCTTTCCACATATTGCGGAGGAATGGGCGGGGCATATGGACGCCGCGCGCCGCGATTTGGCTGCCTTTGCCGACGCATTGGCCGACAAGGGTCGCGGCGAGGAAGTGCGGCTGGTCGTTTGCGATGACGACAGCATGCGCGCCGCGGCGGCGCTGGTGTCGAACCATGTCCGGCTGGTGCAACATCCGCTCGGCGATATCTGGCTACGCGATACGGGGCCGATCATTGTTGGGACGGGCGCGGCCCGCGAGGCGCGCGATTTTGATTTCAACTGGTGGGGCGGTAAATTCGTCATGCCGGGCGATCAGGAAATTGGCGGACGGCTGGCCGCAGATACCGGCCTGCCCACGCGGCGATGCAATTGGGTGCTGGAGGGCGGCGCGATCGATGTCGATGGCGCCGGGCTGTGCGTGACGACCGAGGAATGCCTCACTCAACCCCAATCGCAACCCGCATCTGTCGCGCGGCGAGATTGA
>JAAUPH010000182.1 GCA_012035435.1 Sphingopyxis sp.
ATGTTCGCGTCTTGCGCCTGCCCGGCATTTACGGCCCGGGCCGCAGCGCGCTCGATCGAGTCCGCGAAGGCCGCGCGCATCGCATAGCTCTGCCCGGGCAGGTTTTCAGCCGGGTCCATGTCGACGACATCGTCAGCGCGCTGATCGCCAGCTTTGCTGGGCCAGGGGTGACGTACAACATCGCCGATGATGAGCCGTGCAGCCAGAATGCGGTGGTCGAGGGCGCGTGCGAGCTGCTGGGCCTGGCCTGGCCGCCGCTGCAGACCATTGACGAAGCTGGCCTGTCGCCCATGGCGCGCGGCTTTTATGCTGAAAACCGCCGCGTGGCGAACGGCCGGGCAAAGCGGTTGTTACGATGGGCGCCTAGTTTTCCGACGTGGCGCGAGGGGCTGGCCGATTGCCTGGCGTCAGAAAGCAACCTCAAGCGCATGGATTAACAGCCCGACCAGCCCGCCCACCAGCGTTCCGTTGATACGGATAAACTGCAGGTCATCGCCCACCTCGCGCTCCAGCCGGTCGGTGATCGTGCGCGCATCCCAGCCGCGGATCGTGTCGGACACCAGCCGCAGTGCGGTTTCGCCATAGCTGTCGGCCATGCCGACAACAGCGCGGCGGGCATAACGATTGATGGTGTGCCTGATGCCGCTATCTTCACCCAAAGTCGTTCCCAACTGCCGGAAAAGCTCGCCAATCCGCCCCGCGAGTACCGTCTCCGGATCATTGGCCGCACGAAGCAAGGCGCCGCGCCCCTGTTCCCACAAACCATCGAGCCAGCGCTTCACCGCAGGATTATCGAGCATTTCGTCACGGATCCGCGCCACCTGTGCCTGCCGGTCGGGATCATGCTGCAAATCGAACGCGAGCCGCTCCAGGCTTTCCTCAACGCGGATGCGGAACGGGTGATCGGGCTGTTCGGCCATATCAGCGAGCAGCTTTTGCAAGCCCGCCACAATGCGGTTCGATATCGCCTCGTCAATGCCGGTCAGGCGAACGATGGTGCCGCTGTTGTCATGCACCATCTGGTGGATCAGCTGAGCGTTAAGGTCGAGCGTCTTTGACCCCCATTTCACCATGCCGTCAAGCAAGGGCTGGTGCCGCCCCTCGGCAATTGCAGCGGTCAGCGCCTGACCCAGCAGCGGCCCCAAATTGACCTCGCGCAGCCGGTCGGCAAGCGCCGATTTGAGCATCCCGCCCAGCCGGTCCTGATCGAGCGCGCCCATCGCCTCTGCGAGCATGCGCGATGCACCCAGCTTGAGCCGCCCACCACCCTCAGCAGGCTCTGCGAGGAAACGTCCCACCGCACCTGCAACATCGACCCCGCGCATGCGCCGGGCGATCAACCGGGGAACCAGGAAGTTTTTGAGCAGAAATGCCGCGAGCGCGTTGCCGATCCGTTCCTTGTTGCGCGGAACGATAGCGGTGTGCGGGATCGGCAGGCCCATGGGGTGGCGGAATAAGGCCGTCACTGCAAACCAGTCCGCCAGCCCGCCGACCATCGCGGCCTCGGCAAAGGCGCGGACAAAACCTATGGCGGGGTGGACATCTGCCCAGGGTTTCAGGCCGAAAAAGACAATGGCCATGACCAGCAGCATGCCGGTCGCAACCATGCGCACATCAACGCCCTGCCGCACGGGGATCGACACACCGACAGGCCGTGCAGGGCTGGATGATTCGCTCATGCGCCTGAAATGGGGAAGGATACGCGGCGGCGCAACCGCCGCGCCTCCTTATTCAGCGGGTTGCGGGACAGCGCGTCCCTCCGCATCGTCGCCATCGCGATAGGTAATGAAACGCTGTGAAAAGCGGCCGATGCGCTTTTCGATGCTGTCGGCCAGACTGAACCCCGCAGGCACGATCAGCAGGGTGAGCAAGGTCGAGACGATCAAACCGCCGATCACCACCACGCCCATCGGCGCACGCCAGGCGCCATCGCCGGTCAAAGACAATGCGGTCGGCACCATGCCAGCCGCCATCGCAACGGTGGTCATGACAATCGGCTGAGCGCGTTTGCGCCCGGCATCAATCAGCGCGGTATATTTGTCGACACCGCGCTCCATCTCTTCAATCGCAAAGTCGATCAGCAAGATGCTGTTCTTCCCGACAATGCCGAACAGCATCAGCAGGCCGATGAACACGGGCATCGAAATTTCCATCCCCGCAATCGCCAGTCCCAACAGCCCGCCCAGCGGCGCCAGCAGCAGCGATAGCATGTTCACTAGCGGCGACAGGAACCGGCGATAAAGCAGAACCAGCGTCGAGAACACGAGCAGCAAGCCCGACACCAAGGCAATCGCGAAGTTCATCATCAACTCGGCTTGCCACTTCTGATCGCCTTGGACGATCTTGCGGATGCCGCTGGGCATGTCCTTCACGGTGGGCAGCGCGTCGATCTTCTCCTGCGCATTGCCGGTGACCAGCCCGGGCGCCAGATCGGCACCGATAACGATACGGCGCGTCTGGTTGTAGCGGCGCAGTTCCGTCGGCCCGGCACCAAAGCTGATCTTGGCGACCGATTTCAGCGGCACTGTGGACCCGCTCTGCGTCGGCACCGGCAGATTTTCGAGCGTGGCCAGGCTGCGACGCGAATCTTCCGCCAGCAGCACCCGGATCGGAATCTGGCGGTCGGACAGCGAGAATTTCGCTGCATTCTGGTCAATATCGCCGATCGTCGCGATGCGGATCGTCTGTGACAGCGCCGCCGTGGTCACGCCCAGATCGGCCGCGAGATCAAGCCGCGGTTCGACGATAATCTCCGGCCGCGGAATGTCGCCCTCGATCCGCGGATTGCGCAGCTCGCGCAGCCCCGACATCTGGCGCACAATCTCCCGGGCATGATTTTCGAGCGCAACCGGATCATCGCCGCCGATGATGAAGGTGATGTCACGGCCCGAAAACCCGCCCGACTGGCTTTGGAAACGAACCCGTGCATCGGGAATCGCGGCCAGTTTGGGCTGGAGCGAGCGTTCCCAATCGACGCTCTTCATCGTCCGCTCTTTCTCGAGCGTCACATAAATGCTGCCGCCGCCGACATTGACCTCGGCAAAGGCGTCTTTGACATTTTTGTCGGCGTCAAGAATGCCGGTCACTTGTCCTGCAATCGCGGTACTTTGCGCCAGTGTTGAGCCCGGCGGCAATTCGAATGCGACCTGGCTATAATCGCTGTTGATCGTCGGCTGGAACTGCTTCGGCAGCAGCATGAACAACGCGATGCTGGCCGCGAAAGCGGCGACACCAATGCCGACCATCGTCCAACGATGCCCCAGCGTCCATTTCAGCAAATTGGCATAACGCTCAATCCACGGCCCGCTGGCATGATCTTCCTCGCCAAAGGATTTCAGGAAATAGGCAGCGATCATGGGCGTGATAAGGCGCGCCACGGCAAGGCTGAGCAGCACCGCAACGACCACTGTCATGCCGAATTGAATGAAAAACTGCCCCGAAATACCAGGCATCAGCGCGACCGGCAGGAACACCGCGACAATCGTCATGGTGGTGGCGACCACGGCGAGCCCGATTTCGTCGGCGGCATCAATTGACGCCTGATAGGCCGATTTGCCCATCCGCATATGCCGGACGATATTCTCAATTTCCACAATCGCATCGTCGACCAGCACCCCGGCGACCAGACTGAGCGCGAGCAGCGACAGGCTGTTTAGCGAAAAGCCCATCAGGTCCATGAAGAAAAAGGTCGGGATGGCGGACAGCGGGATGGCAATCGCGCTGATCAGCGTCGCGCGCCAATCGCGCAGGAACAGGAACACCACGATCACCGCAAGCACCGCACCCTCGATCAGCGCGAGCATGGAGCTGCTATACTGTTCCTTGGTATAGACGGTTCGCGTGAACAGGATTTTGAATTCGACCTTGGGATTCTCCTTCTTGATCTCCTCAAGGATCTTCATTGTTTCGTCATGGACGGTCACGTCCGATGCGCCCCTCGCCTTTTCGATCGAGAAGGACAGCACCTGTTTGCCGCGCATTTTGGCCAAGCTGCGCTGTTCGGCATAGCTGTCGGAGACGGTTGCAATATCGGTTAGCCGGATCGTGCGGCCATTGCCCAGCGACAACCGAGCCTCACCCAGTTGATAGGCGGATTCGGCGTTGCCCAGAACGCGAACGGCCTGTTCGGACCCAGCGATTTCGGTGCGGCCACCCGCAGCATTCAGGTTGGTCTGACGCAGCTGCGCGTTCACCTGGCTCGCCGTGATGCCATAGCTTTGCATGCGCGCAGGATCGAGGATCACGCGGATTTCGCGGTCCACCCCCCCTGAGCGGCGGACCTGCGCCATGCCGTCAATCGATAGCAATTCCTTCGCCACCGTATTGTCGACGAACCAAGACAGCTGCTCCAGGCTCATGTCGGTCGCTTCGACCGCGAAATAGGTGATCGGACCGCCTGCGGCGTCGATCCGGGTAACTTGCGGCTCCAAAATGCCGTCGGGCAAGTCCCCACGGATCACCGCCATGGCTTGGGTTACGTCGTTGACAGCGCGATCAATCGGCGTGCCGATGTCGAACTGGATCATCGTCCGGCTCATGCCCTCTCCGACATAGGAGGACAGCTCATCAACACCATTAACCGATCGGACAGCAGCTTCGACCCTTTGAGTCACCTGCGTTTCCAATTCGGTCGGCGCAGCGCCCGGCTGCGCCACCACGACGCTGACAAGCGGAAAAACAACATCCGGATTATCGTTCACATCCATGCGATTGAAACTGACGATGCCCGCCAGCAGCAACAGCACAAAGAACACGATGGGCGGCACCGGGTTGCGGATCGACCAAGCGGAGATATTGCGTAATGCCATCGTCAGATCCTTTGACCGCTGCGTCTCTGCGCAGCGCCCTTGATTAGCGTGCCGCCGCCTTCTGCAGCACCGGCTTGACCTTGTCGCCCGGGTTGAGGAATGATCCCGCGAGCACCACGACCCGTTCGGTGCCATTCAGCCCCGTTGCAATCGCAACGCCGCTGTCGTTGACCGATCCAATCGTCACCTTCTGCCGCTGGACAACATTGTCCTTGCCCACGACATAGACATAATTGCCCTCGGGGCTGGACAGCACCGCGCTTTCGGGCAGCAGTGGCAATTGGCCGCGCCCCGCCACCAGCCGCGCATCGGCAAAGCCGCCAGGGCGCAGCGCGCGCGAGTATGGGATGGCAATCCGCACCGTGCCCTGCCGCGATTGCGGGTCGATCACCGGGGACACCTGCCACACCTGGCCCGTGATATTCAAATCGGTGCCGACCGGCGTAACCGTAGCAGCCGTTCCAACGGGGAGGCTTTGCAGATCGGCCTCGGCCAGTTGTGCCATCAATTCCATTTCGCCGCCCCGCGCCATGCGGAACAAAACGCCGCTGCCAGCGCTGACAACCTGACCCGGCTCAACCTGACGCGTCAGCACCAGGCCGGCGGCCGCATAACCGAGCAGATCCGGCGTGGCGATGTCCGCGGGCATGATGCCTTTTGCGTTGCGCGTTCCGGCGCGGTGGTTCAAAGGGGCCGCGCACCGGGGTTTTCCACGCGCCCATCACGGCCGCGCATACTGGTGGCCCCGGCGGGTGCCGGGCTTA
>JAAUPH010000183.1 GCA_012035435.1 Sphingopyxis sp.
CAATGTGCCAAAGAAGCCGCGCGGGCTGCCGGTTTCGATCTGCGCCGGGCGACCATCGAAGGTCACGCCAGCAGCCGGCGGCAGCCCCACCGTGCCCGCGCCATAGCGCAGGTCAAACCAGCGCGTGGCCAGCGGGATCGAATCTTCATTGGTCAAATTGCGGCCAAAGATGGCAACTGAGAAATTATCGTGCCGCATCCCAATCCGCGCATTCATCAGGAATGTGTCGCCGGTTTCGGCGAGATTATGAACCTGCACAAACTTTGACGCTTCATAAGAAAAGCTGGTGTTGAAGAAGGCGGCCAGCCCGTTCATGCCGGTGTCCCGTTCCCAGCTGATGCTGCCGTTGACGATCCACGGGCTGCCGAGCGGGAGGCGGTTGCCCGTGATGTCGCATAGCGGCAGAGCCGCCGCGGTCGGATTGCGGGTGTCGAAATTGGGCCGCAGCCCGCCTGAGTTGAGGATGAACTGGTCGGAATCGCAGCCGCGGGTAAATTTGGCATCGACATAAGACACGCCGACGTTGACGAGAAATTCGTCGGTCGGCGCGGCGGTGAAGTCGATTTCAAAGCCCTTTGTTTCGGCATCACCGGCATTGGTGACGACCGACGTCAGCGCGCCCGTCCCCGCCGGGTTCGGAATGGCCGACGTCAGCTGGACATTGGTCAGCTCATTGTAGAAGCCGGTTGCGGCGATCCGCACGCGGCGATCAAGCGCGTCGAACTTCACGCCCAATTCCCCGCCCTTCGACTTTTCGGGCAGGTAGTTGATGAAATCCTGCCCCGTCTGCTGCGTTGCGGTAACCCCGGCGGTGCCGTTAAACCCGCCAGGTTTGCGGCCTGTTGCGAACACGCCGTAGATCAGCGTCCCGCCGTCGGTGGTGTAATTGACCGTGATGCGCGGATCGGTGCCGGTGAAGCTGCCCGCATTGAGACAGCTGACGACCGATCCGGCCGGCAGTCCATCGTCAAACTGATCAATTCGGCCCGCTTCGCCGGCGCAGAAAATGCCTGCTGCGGTCGCGCTGGCGCGATCGATGATCGTTTTCTTTTCATTGGCATGGCGGATTTCGGCGGTGATGTTGAGCTGGTCGGTGATGTCCCATTCGACCATGCCAAAAATGGCCTTGTCCTTGATCGTCGAGAACTGCGACGCGTTGGTGCCGAGCGCCAGGCCCGTCGGCCCGCTTCCGAACGTGATATCGACCGACTGAAATTTTTGCTTGAAGAAATAAACGCCCGCCATCGCCCGGATGGGGTTGTCGCGTGGGCTTGACACCCGGGCTTCAAAACTGATGTCCTTCTGGTCGTCGCGGTTCGTATTGGCGAAGGCCGGTTCGGTGTTGAATGTTGAAGCCGCCGTGCCGCCGAAATAGGCGAAGGCATCGCTGTGGTCGCTGTCGGTGCCGAACAGATTCTTATTGTCGCGCACCCCGCCTGAGGCGTGGAACACCCAGCCAGAACCGCCGATGTCCCAGTCAAGAATGCTGGTGGCCAGGATTTGTTCGTTAAAAATGCCGTCATAGGCCGTGCCGTCGCGCAGGCCCAATGTCGGGTTGATGACCTGTGCGTCGGTATTGAGGCGCACATTGTTGGGCTGCGGCTGGATCACCCCGCAGAAATACTGGTTGTTGTTTGTCGATGTCAGCGTCGCGGGGGCCAGCGGCACAAAGGGCGACGCCGCGCGGAAACGCGGCGAGCGGAACCCGGGCTTGCAATTATTCTGTGCCGCGCCCTGGAGGAAGATGGCAAGCGGGCCATCTTCATCGCGCTGCCAGCTGATCCGGGTACGCAATTTGATCTGGTCCGACGGTTCAAGCTGCAGCGTCAGATAGGCCGACTGTGACTGTTCCTGCCCAACCTTCTTACCGGTGAGCTGGTTGCGATATTGACCGCCATAGTCATAGTGGCGCACGCCCGCGCGAAAGCCGAGCATGTCGCCAAACAGCGGCCCGCTGATCCCCACTGCGGCCTCGCGCTCCGCATATTCGGCAAGCCGGGCACGGCCCGACACGCTGAGTTCGTTTGACGGATCCTTGGTGATATAGTTGATCGCGCCGGCATAGGTGTTGCGGCCATAGAGCGCCGACTGAGGCCCCTTGATAATTTCGACACGCTCGATCGATGTCGGGTCAAAGCCCTGAATGTCGCCCTGATAATAAACGCCATCGACGAAATAGGCCGCGCCGGTTTCGACGCCGGCCTGAACCCCGGCGAGCACGTTCGATTGTCCGCGAATGACCGGACGGTCGGTCGAGCGGCCAAAGGCCTGGCTGAAGCTAATCCCCGTGGCGGTTTTCGCAAAATCGTCGATCGAATTGAGGCCGAGCTGTTCGATCTGTTCGGCCCCCACCACTGACACGGCCACCGGTGCGTCGGACAATGTCTCGGCGCTCTTGCGCGCGGTTACGACGATGTCCGCGATCGGGCCCGCATCTTCGGCCGCGTCCTGTGCAAAAGCGGCAACCGGCGTCAGCGCGGTGACCATCAGCGCCGCCATTTTGACAGAAAATTTCATTTGAACCCCCCAAGATACATGTGACAGTTACAAAGCTGCTTGTGCCAACATCCACTTTGCGTCAAATTTGTCCAGACAAATTGGTGATACAGTACGTCTGCGGGCGGCAGTGTAGCAATCTGGCAACACAGGGCAGGCCGCCGCAAGGAACAGGGGGGAATGAGCATGTATGACGATGATCCGCAAAATGCCGGGATCGACCGCCGCGCGCTGTTTGGATTGAGCGCCGCCGGGCTTGCCGCAGTGTCAACGCTTGGCGCCCCGCGCGCCGAGGCTGCAATCAAAGGCGGGCCAGCGCAGCATGTTATGCAAAGCGACGGCGGCTATGCGGTCGTGCCGCTCGCGAAAGAGAGCTGGACGCTGGGCGTGGTCCAGTCGCGGGTAATTGCGGTCGACACCGCCAATCCCGACAAGAAGCGGCGCGAAAATGTCGCGCATATGTGCGACCTCATCGATTATGCCAGCGGCTTTTCGGGCAAGAAGGATTTGCTGTTCTTCCACGAATTTCCGATCACCGGATATAATTACAAATGGACGCTGGCCGATGCGCGGCGAATGGCCATCGAAATTCCCGGCGAGGAAACCGAGGCGCTGGCCAAAAAGGCACGCGAGCATGGCAGCTGGCTGGTGTTCGGCTCTTACGTGCGCGATCCGGATTGGCCCGACAGCCTGTTGTCGATCACCACGGTCATGAATGACAAGGGCGAGATCGTCGACAAACATTGGAAGGCCCGCAACATCAAAGGCGTCTTCTTTGGCTTCGAACTGTTTACCACCACCATCTATGACGTGCTCGATCGATATGTTGAGATGTACGGGCAGGACGCGGTAGTGCCGGTGACGCGCACGCCGCTGGGGAATATCTGTACCAGCAGCATCCAGCGCGAACCCGAATATTTTCGCGCCATGGCGATGAAGGGGGCGGAGGTCATCCTGCGCACTGCCACCGGCGGGTTTACCCCGGCGGATATTCAGGCGACATCGATGTACAACAGCGTTTACACCGCCATCGCCAACAACGCCGCAAGCCCCAACAATGGCCTGTACTTCGAGGATGCGGGCGGCGGGAACAGCGCCATCTATGACCCGTCAGGTGATATGATCGACAGTGCGCCGACCGCGTTTGAGACGCTGGTAACAGCTCGCATCCCGATCGCCCAATTTCGCGCGCGGCACCGCCAGCCGATCGTGCATACCGAACTCGTCATGCCTGTGTTCGAGCAATATCGCAGCAAATATGCGCCATCGCTCTTCTCGGCCTATCAGCCCAAGGATATTCAGGATTCGGGCCGCTATCTCAAAGACAAGAGCCGCTGGAAATAAGGAGCGCCGATGCCTGCCTATATGATCATCACCGCCAAGATCACGGACCGCGAGGCCTTTATCGGCGGTTATGGCCCAGCGGCAGCCAAGCTGGTCGCCGAGTTTGGCGGCAAATATGTGCTGCGCGCACCGGGGGCGGAATTGCTGGAGGGCAGTTTTGGCGATGGCGCATCGGTGGTCATCAGCGAATGGCCAGACAAGGCGGCGGCGCTCGCTTTCTGGAACTCGCCCGAATATGCCGAGGCGAAGAAATTGCGCGACGGGCTGGCGGATGTGCAGGTGCTGATGGTTGAAGCGGCGGCAATCAATGCTTAGGGCAGGACTGGCTGCGTCCGCGGCACTGTTTTCGGCCCCACTGATAGCGCAAGACGTCCAGCCGTGGACCGAGGCCGTCGTCAGCGTGACCGATTTCGGCGCGGTCACCGGTTTGCTGCGCGAAGTTGGCGATTGGCGGCGGACCCATGGCGGCAAGGTCGCGCGGGCCGAACTGGATTATTGGCGGTTGCCCAAGACTGCCCAAGCCAGGTTCGAGCGCTGGTGCGCGCCCGCCGAAGTCGCTGGCTGCATTCGCCTCGTGCGCTTTACCGGGGTGGCACAGCGCCCGATCCGGCTGGCGACACGAGCATGGGATACAGGCGGCATCTATTCGATCATGGTGCGGTCGGATAATGTGCCGGCGCTGTTTGATGCCGCCATCGCGCGCGGATGGTGGGCGGAAAGCCAGCCCATAAGCTTTGCCTTTGGTGGATCGGATTTGCGCAATATCGTACTAACGTGGCCACACGGAATTAATATTGCGGTGTATCAGCGGATCAGTCCCGCGTTCACCGCCTTTCCTGTGGGTCGGATCAGCCGCGCGTTCAACTCAATGCGGATGGTGAAGCACCGACCAGCGTCGCGCGCTTTCTACGAGCAGAAATTGGGATTTTCGGTGCGGTTCGACAGTAACAGCGAACCGGCGGAACCCGCCTCGTCGAATTTCGGCATTCCGCTGAACTATACGCCGCAAATCAAGCGCGGGGCCGCGGCGCTCCAACCGGTTGCGGGCTTGGAATATGGACGGGTAGAGGTGATGCAGATCGAAGGCTTCACCGGCGGCGACGTGTCGGCACATGCCACCCCCCCGAACCTGGGGATTGTTTCGGTGCGCTATCCGGTGACGGACCTGTCAACCTATCGCGCGCAACTGGAAGCGCGCGATGTGGCCGTCGCCTATGCTGCCAATAATGTAGCCGTGGGCGGATTGGGCCGGGTCAATCTGGTCGCTGTGCGCGATCCAGACGGCAACATTACCGAATTTTACGAAGCTGTCGATATCGCAGGACAGCGGCAATGACGCTGACTGCACAAATCGCCACGACGGGCGGCCCTGAGGTTATTCGCTGGGTCGAGATCGACCTGCCCCCGCCGGGACCGGGCGAGGTGCGGATGCGCAATACCGCCATTGGGCTCAACTATATCGACACCTATCACCGGCGCGGGATTTATCCGGTGCCCCTGCCGTCCGGGTTGGGGGTTGAGGCGGCGGGGGTGGTCGAGGCGGTGGGCGAAGGCGTCACCGACTTTGCAGTCGGCCAGCGCGTGTGCACCTTTGGCCCAAAGCTTGGCGCCTATGCGGAGGCGCGCACCATGCCCGCCGCGATGCTGTTCGCAACGCCCGATGATATCAGCGACCCCACCTACCGCCTCTTCCTTCAACCTTACAAAACCGGA
>JAAUPH010000184.1 GCA_012035435.1 Sphingopyxis sp.
GCGCAGGGGCGGAGCCATTGAGCGGATGGAATCCACCGGCCTCCCGGTCGGGCTCCTCTCCGGCCGCGGCCACACCGAGCAGACGGCGCGCATCATGCTCGCCTTCGAATCCGAGCTACGTCGCGTCGACCCCCGCGTAGTCGTCGTCGTGGGCGACGTCAACTCGACGATCGCGTGCGCGATGGTCGCGGCGCCACGAAGGGAAAGCGCGCGGCATTCTCCCCGGCGATCCGTCCGCATCCGAGGCTTCATGCAGCAGCGGCGCATCGGGCGCAGCATCGCCGGCGAGGAATATGGTGCTCTCGCCGATCCGGGCCGTGCGGCGATCCCAGCCGAACGGTGTGCCGTTTTCATAGAGCGCAATGCCCGCATGTTGCAGACCCAAACGGTCAAGATTGGGGCGGCGGCCGGTGGCAGCGATCAGATAGTCGAAGCGTTCCTCAACGTCCCGGCCATCGACCTTTTCGCTCACCACGACTTGGTCACCCTGGCGCTCGACAGCAAGAATTTCAGCACAAGGCGAGAAGCGATATTCAGCGGCGTAGGCAGCGTGGGCGGCCTCAGTCACACCCGGATCGGTCAGCGGGCCGACCGCCCGCTGCGCCCGAACAGCTTGACCCGCACGCCCAACCGGCCAAGCGCCTGAGCCAGTTCCAGACCGATAACGCCGTTGCCGAACACCGCGACGGATGTCGGCAGGTCATCCCAATCGAAGACATCGTCATTGATGATGAGCCGATCGCCCAGCGCATTCCATGCCGCAGGCCAGACGGCACGCGATCCGGTTGCGATCACCACGCGCCCGGCTTCGATTGCGGTTCCATCGTCCAGCATCAGACGGTCGGGGGCAGTGAAGCGGGCTGATCCGCTGATCTTGTGGCATCCGGCCAGCCTTCGACATCTTCAACCACGAAGCCGACAAAGCGGTCGCGCTCGGCACGGACCCGGGCCATCACGGCCCTGCCGTCAACGGCGAACTGCGAGACCCAGATACCGAAGCGGCCCGCATGATTGGCGTGATGCGCTGCCTCAGCTGCAGCAATCAGGAGCTTCGATGGCATGCAGCCAACCCGTGCGCAGGTCGTCCCGTAATGCGCTTCCTCGATGACGAGGACCGAGTCTGTGAAATTGCGCGCCGACTTGTAAGCGGACATTCCGGCGCTACCTGCACCGATAATCACGACATCGGCTTTGATGGATCCGGTCTGTGGCATAGCAATCTCGCTCGTTCAGTTGATGGGCGAGAAGTAGGCCTGCGGGGTTGGAGCAACAATCGCACAACGGGGAAACACTCCGTGCCGCGCGGCGGAACAATCATTGCCCGGCACCGGACTGCACTCGCTTGCGATCATTCCCACAGATGGAATGAATCCTTGTGCGCAAGGCCCATTAATTCGCTGCGCCTGAGCGCCTAGACGTGTGCTCGGCGGCCCCGCGACTGAAGCGCCATGACGGCGTCAGCAAAGGACTGCGAGTTTTTTGCTGAGGAACTGATATAGTGAACAGAAGCGCGCTCACACTTAACCACGTGGGCATCCCTGCTCGTGAACTTGAAGCCCTTGCTGCATGGTATGGCCGTCATTTCGAGCTGATGGTCGAAGGTGCCTTCGCCTATGGCGATAGCTGGCTGATCGCCTGCGAACAGGCGGTCCAACCGACGAAGATGCCCGCGCATTTCGGTTTCATGCTAAACAGCAGGGGCGAGGTCGATCGCTGGAAAGCCTATTTCGACGATCAAGGTATCGGAGTGGACACCCAGCGCGGCGGCAACGCGATCTTCATGACCGACCCTGAGGGAAACATCTTCGAGATCTTTTTTGATCCCACGGTCTTTGTTGCGCCGCGGTAAGGGCCGAGATTTGAAAGCGGATCAGGAGGGTGAACGCTCTATATCGCCTCCCGACAAAACTCGCCGTGTGGCAGGTCGCCCGTGAACGGCACGAAAGTCCCAGAGCCGGCCATCCATGCTGACTTGTAACCTTGTCCGCTTTCTGGCGATCGACATGCTACCCACCAACCGACATGGTAGCTCAAAACGGACATCTGAAAACTTCCGACAACACCTGCGCGGGGCGATCCGAGCCACAGTTCAGGCAAGAAACGATTTCCTCGTCGAGCCTAGTGACCGGACACGTACTGATAAGCTCGAAACATAGGCACACCCTACGCGACAGGTCGCCATGATATTCCAATGAAATTAAATAAGAAAATGTCGGAATGTGCGCGTGGCAGCATCTCAATCAAATCCGACTGACCAATCGGATCAGATAAATTCATCGCTACGCCGCTGAAAAAGCGATACATTTTTCAGACGTCGATCATTCAAATCTGATTGGAAGGTCGCGAATTCAAATCTGACCCACATCGTCCCGCGTTTTCCACAGGCATCCGGCTCATACAGGGGCTCATCTGGGGGCCTCTGAAAGCTGGGACGCACAATTTAATATTATCTATCAATATATTGTGCCGACTATTGGCTTCCCTTCACCCTTCCGTGTTCGCAGGCGCTCATAGCGGCCGAGACACCCCCCTAGAAAGCCCGATATTTCCCCGTAATCGGTTCGCACCGGTTCACTCGCTCTCGCTCCCTTCCGCAATGCGCTGGGGGTATGATTGAGGCGGTATCAGTGGAGTGCCGATGCAATACCCCTGCTTATGGGGGTATCAGGACAGCAAAGGCGCGCTCGTAAATGCCCCTCACCGATGTAGCGATCCGGCAGGCAAAGGCCGGCCCAAATCTGTCGCGCGTTCGGCGAAGGTGAACTGGTCCATGTAATGTCCGCCAAGGTCTGCAGCGAGGCTGCGGGCAGCATCATACATGGCGGCGCCGCTTTCGACGAAATGGCAGCGGCCGCCGTAAAATTCGATCGCGGCGATCTTGGCCGGGGCGGTGGCGCGCGGGACAACCGCCACGAACGGCAGGCCCAGCATCCGAGCGAAATAGGCCTCCGAGACGGCTGTGGATCCGCTCGACGCTTCGATGATCGGGGTGTCGCGGGAAATCCAGTCGTTGCATAGCCCGTAAAGAAACAGCGATCGCGCCAGGCGATGCTTGAGGCTGCCGGTTGGATGGCTGGACTCGTCTTTCAGATAAAGCGCGATATTCGGCAGGGCAGCCATGGGAACTGACGCAGATGGGTGTCGGCCGAGCGCGTGAAGTCGGCCTCAATGCGGTCGATGGCCCAGTCGGTCCAATTACGCCCCGTCATCATGTGGCCTAGCAACCCAGCTCGATCGGAAGCTCTAGGACGGCGCCATGGGCGTCGATCCGCACGGCCGTATTAGCCGGGACTGCATGCCAGACGGCGTCGTCCTCGTCGAACGGCTCCGAAGCGAGAACCGTGCCTTGCCCTACCTTGCGGGTGTAAAGTGTGGGCGGGCGATGATCACTTGCCCAGCGAAAGCCCCAGAGCTCGTCGCCGTTGCTGAAGGCCGCTGCGAAACGGACGCGTTCAGGCTTTTCATGGCCATCCGTGATCGCGACCACTTCGCGCAAGGTACGCGCAATCGCGGCAAGGGGATCAGCTTCCAGCCCGCGCGACAGGGCGGCGTGGAAAATGGCTTCGCTGTCCGTGGTTCCGTGGCAATTCTCATAGTGCTGTTCAGCAATCAGCGCCTCGACCCGCGCGCGCAGCTTGCGATAATTGCTGATCATGCCGTTATGCATGAACATCATGGTGCCGTGCTTGAAGGGGTGACAATTGGTGTAGGATACGCCGCCCGACGTTGCCGAGCGGACGTGAGCCATGAACAGCCTTGATCGGATCTGTCCGAGCAATCCCATCAGGTTGGGATCGGACCATGCCGGCAGGATGCTGCGATAGATACCAGGATCCGCACGTTCTCCATACCAGCCAAGCCCGCAACCATCGGCGTTCACATCGGTCTTCGCTTCACGAGCGGCCATTGATTGGGCCACCAGCGAATGGGACTGACCCGTCATGACATGGTCGAGCAGGATCGGTTCACCGATGAAGGCAAGGAAGCGGCACAAGCGGCAAATCTCCTTTACGGGGCGCCCATGGGGCCACATTTGTCTTCGTCTGGAACTAAGCCGGTCATTTGTCCGTTGGATGACCAGCCTCGCACCAATCACGGCTCGGCGCGTAATTTTCCCGCCTTAACGCAAATCTACTCTCAAAGTTTCTAGACTTTCGGTGATATGTGCGTCAACCATGCGCATATCGATGTTATCGCGCAAAAGTGATGCATGGGAGTCTAATGCTCGACGAACGCAACCTTGCTATTCTCGCAATCCTGCAGGCCAATGCGGACACGCCGGTCAGCGACATTGCTGAGCAGACGGGAATGTCTGTCTCGGCCTGTTCGCGGCGCATCGCGCAATTGCGGTCCGATGGCTACATCAAGGCCAATGTCGCCATTCTGGATCGCAAGAAGCTGGGTGTCCCGATGACCGTTTTCGTACTGGTCAAGGCAGGGCGCCATGCGGAGGAATGGATCGCAAGGTTCAAGAACCTGATCGCAACCATCCCGGAGGTGCAAGAAGCACATCGGTTGGCTGGATCATTCGACTACATAATGAAACTGGCGCTTCCAGACATCGACGCATATGATTCAGTCTACAAACGACTTGTTCGCACAGTTGAGCCACTGGAGATTTCAGGCCACGTTGCCATGGAGACTTTAAAGGAAGGGGCGATCCTTCCGCTGGAATACGCGGAGACAGGCAAGCCGACCTTGTCGTGATGGCAGACCTTCGGCAACCAACATCAATTTCAACCGATCATGCAGGGTGATCGCACAAGCGGGGCAGATATGAAGAAACTGACTGGTATTTCGATGAGCGCGCTGGCTCTCGCATGTCTGGCGCATCCGGCCGCCGCACAGGACGGCAGTCCTGCCGCTGACGCCGCAGCCGAAAACGGTGGCGAGGCGATCATTGTCACCGGTTCACGCATCGCCCGCGGTCGCCAATCGGCATCCGTGCCGATCGTCACCGCGCAGGCCGAAGATCTGAAGCTGGCCGGCACGATCAATTCCGAAGACCTGCTCAACACCTTGCCGCAATTCGTGCCGGCAACGACATCGGGATCGAACTCGCTCGCAAGCGCCACCGGCACTGGTGCGGCGACGCTCGATCTGCGCGGGCTTGGTGCCAGCCGCAACCTCGTGCTGGTCAACGGCCGTCGCTATGTGTTTTTCGACGCCACGCAGGTCACCAACATCAACGCCATTCCTGCTGCCCTGATCGAGCGGGTCGAAGTCGTCACCGGCGGGGCCTCGGCGGTTTACGGATCGGACGCGATTGCCGGGGTGGTTAACTACATCCTGCGCGACGATTTCGAAGGTTTCGAAGCGCGCGGGCAGTACAATCTGGATAGCCGGGGCGATGGCGGTACGGTCGATCTCAATCTGACATTCGGCACCAATCTGGGCGGCGACCGGGGCAACATCACCGTTTCCGCGAACTATGCGGACCGGAAGGCAATCGGGACCGAGGATCGCGCTTTTTCGCGGGTCAATCTCGCCGATCAGACGGTCGCTGGCGAGCGCGTCCTCGGATTTGGCGG
>JAAUPH010000185.1 GCA_012035435.1 Sphingopyxis sp.
CGATCTAGCGGGCCTGGTGATTCGTTCCGGCAAGCCGGGGACGTTTCTCGCCGGAGCCGATCTGCGCGAGTTCGTCGGCGTCGCTAGGCGTGGGTAAGGACCAGATTGTCGGCCGATGTGCCGGCGGGGCAGACGCTGTTTCAGCGGCTGAGCAAGAGCCCGCTGGTCACGGTGGCGGCCATCGACGGCATTTGTGTCGGCGGTGGCGCGGAACTGGCGATGTGGTGCGACCGACGTGTGATGACTGATAGCCCCAAGTCACAGTTCGGTTTTCCGGAAGTGAAGATCGGTATTTACCCGGGCTGGGGTGGCACGGCGCGGATGCCGCGGACCAGCGCTTCAACCGCGCGGACCGACAAGCCTTCAGCCACCACCCGGCGCGCCAGCAACTCAGCGTCGGCATGCCCGATGAGCGCGCGCGCATGCCCCATTGCCAGCGAACCGTCCGCCACCAGTGCCTGCACCGGCTCGGGCAGGTCGAGCAAGCGCAGCAGATTGGCAATGTGGCTACGCGATTTACCGACAAGTCGCCCAAGCGCATCGACACTATGCCCATAATCGCCGATCAGTCGTCGATAGCCAAGCGCCTCTTCAATCGCCGTCAGGTCTTCGCGCTGAATATTCTCGACCAGCGCAATTTCATAGGTGGCGCTGTCATCGAAACTGCGCACCAGCGCCGGAATATCGTGCAGGCCCGCGCGCTGCGCCGCGCGCCAGCGGCGTTCGCCGGCAACGAGCTGATAGCCGCTGCCATCCGGAGCCGCGCGTACGAGGATCGGTTGCAGCAGACCGCGTACGCGGATCGAATCGGCAAGCTCCTCGATTGCAGCTTCGTCGAAATGGCGGCGGGGCTGACCCGGCAAAGGTCGGATGGCCGACACGGGAATGCGCTTTATATCGCGGTCGTCGCTCACGCCGGCAGCCGTCGGCTGCGGCGCAGTTCCGCCGACCGATACTTCGCTCAGCGCGTCGCCCAGTAGCGCATTAAGGCCACGGCCAAGTCCCGACGGGCGCTTGCGCACCACTTCGGCTGTTGTATTTTCCGATGACATATCAACCATTTAAGCTGCCACTTTCAGTTCCGGCAAGCGGCCGATCAATTCCCGGGCCAGCGCAATATAGGCCTCTGATCCGGAACAGCGATAATCATAGATCAGCGCGGGCAGGCCATGGCTCGGCGCCTCTGACAGCCGCACATTGCGCGGGATCACGGTGGTAAAGACGATGGGGCCAAGACAGGCGCGCACATCGTCTGCAACCTGATCGGTCAGGCGATTGCGCCGGTCAAACATGGTCAGCGCCACGCCGAGGATCGACAGGCTCGCATTGAAACGACCGCGAACCCGCTCGACGGTTGAGAGCAACTGGCTAAGCCCTTCGAGCGCAAAAAATTCGCACTGCAGCGGCACGACCAGCGATTCGGCTGCGATCAAAGCGTTGAGGGTCAGCATGCCCAGCGATGGCGGACAATCTATCAAGCAAATGTCCCACTGCGCCGCTTCGGCCTCGGTCAGCGCGGCGTGCAGGCGGTGCAGACGGTCCTGGTATTCGATCAGTTCAATTTCGGCGCCTGACAAATCGACAGTCGCCGGAACAATCCCCAGACGCGGGATGGACGTCGGCACAATTGCCTCCGCCAGCGTCACATCGCCGCGAAGCAATTCATAGGATGATGCGGTGCGCTGCGCCTGTTTGATACCCAATCCGGTGGAGGCATTGCCCTGCGGGTCCAAATCGACAATCAGCGTTTTCCAACCACTTGCGGCCAGCGCGGTGGCAAGATTGATCGCGGTCGTCGTCTTGCCGACCCCGCCCTTCTGATTGGCTACTGCGATACGAATCATTGGTGCTTCCGCTGCCCCTCAACCGTTCCCTACACCTACCAATATGCCACTGTCGGCGTTGGTGAGGCTTTGTTCCACGTGAAACAGCTTCTGCCATGGCGCCGGCAGCAACGCCAGTTCGTTTACCGCATTTCGTCCCTTTGGCAGCAACCAGCGAGTCGAAACGGTGGAAAAACGCGAGGATAAGTTGATAAGCTTATCGAGCGGCGCAAAAGCCCGAGCGCTGATCGTCGCTGCCGCCCGCGTTTCCACGCGCTCAAGCGGTAGCGCCGCCACCCTCACCCGTGCGCCAAGTCCCGCGGCGGCAATCACCTTTTCCAGAAACTGGCAGCGCAACGCGCGCGACTCGACCAACAGCACAGGGCGCTCGGTCAGGATTCCTGCCACCAATCCCGGAAGTCCCGCCCCGCTCCCCAAATCAAGCCAAAGACCATCACCGCCGCGCGCATCCAGACACAGCAATTGCGCACTATCGGCGATATGCCGTGCCCACAAACTGTCGATCGTGGAGGCCGCCACGAGATTCTGCTGCGCATTGGCGATGCGCAACATGTCAGCGTACAGCTCCAGCGCGGCCCACTGCGCGGGTGTCGGCGCAAGCGCCGCCGTCAACCAATCGCGCGCTGCCGCATCATCGACAATCGGAGCCGCTGCGCTCACGCCGCCGGCCGGCTGTTGTGCACCAGGATCGCGGTGAGCGCGCGGGGGTCACCCCGGCAATCCGCGACGCCTGGCCCAGCGTCGCCGGTCGCGCGCGGCTCAATCGCTCGACCATCTCGTTCGACAGCCCGCCGATGCTGGAGAAATCGAGCTCGCGCCGGATCGCCACCGCCTCATTGGCAGCCAGCTGGCGCAGTTCAGCCGCGTGGCGGGCAATATAAGGCGCATAGCGCGCATCCTCGGCCACCTCCGCAACAATGTTGGCGGGCAGCGCCGCAAGCTCTGGATCAAGCGCCTGAAGGCCAGCCGCATCGACGACGGCATGTCCCATAAGGTCGCCGCGCGCTCGCCGGACACCGTCCGCTGGCCAGGCAAGGCCCAGCGCCTCATGATCGGCGCGCGACGCTTCAATGCCCAATCGTTCCTGTGCCCGAACCCGCGCCGCAACATGTATTTCATAGGCGGTCACGGTGGTCGGAGTGATCAGCCCCACCGCCATAGCTTGCGGCGTCAACCGCGTTGCCGCATTGTCGGCGCGTAGCCGCAGACGATATTCGGCGCGCGCGGTGAGCATGCGATAAGGTTCGGTCACCCCCTGCAACACCAGATCATCGACCATCACCCCGATATAGCTGTCGGAGCGATCAAAGATCAGCGGGGCGCGTCCCTGTGCCGCCAGCGCGGCATTGGCGCCCGCGACCAGGCCCTGCGCCGCAGCCTCTTCATAACCGGTGGTGCCGTTAATCTGTCCGGCGCAATAAAGCCCTGCGATCGCGCGCAGCTGGAGCGTGTGATCAAGCGCCCGCGGATCAACATGATCATATTCGACGGCATAGCCGGCCACGGCCATCTCGACCGCCTCCAGCCCCGCCATCGAGCGCAGCATGGCAAGCTGAACATCGCTCGGCAGCGAGGTCGAAATACCGTTGGGATAGACGAGCGGTGTATCGAGCCCCTCAGGTTCCAGAAATACCTGATGCCCGTCACGGTCGGCGAAGCGGTGAATCTTGTCCTCGATCGACGGGCAATAGCGCGGACCGACGGCGCCAATCGCCCCGGTGAAGAGCGGCGAGCGGTGGAGATTTTCGGCGATGATTGCATGGGTGCGCCCATTAGTGCGCGTAATGCTGCACGCGATCTGCGGCACCGCCCGCTGCTCGTTCCACTTGGAAAACGTCCACCCGCCATCATCCGAAGGCTGTTCTTCCAATATCGCCCAGTTGATGGTGCGCCCGTCGAGCCGAGGCGGCGTACCCGTCTTGAGCCGCGCCATCGGCAAATCGGCGGCGCGCAGCTGTTGTGCCAGCTTATGCGCACCCGCTTCGGATATGCGCCCGCCAGCCATCCGCTCTTCACCGCGGAACAGCGTCCCGCCCAAAAATGTGCCAGTGGCCAAAACCACCGCCGACGCCGTAACCCGGGCCCCGTCTGCTAGCTCAACGCCGCGCACCCGCGCGTCACCGCCGCTCAGCATCAGGGCTGCCGCCTCCCCCGCAATGACGGTCAAGCCAGGTTCCGCTGCGAGCAGCCGCTGAATGGCGGCCCGATAGAGCGCACGATCTGCCTGAACGCGCGGGCCGCGCACGGCAGCGCCTTTCGACGCATTGAGCATGCGGTGGTGGATCGCAGCCGCGTCGGCGCGCGCGCCATCCAACCATCAAACGCATCGACCTCGCGTACCAAATGGCCCTTGCCCAACCCGCCAATCGCGGGGTTGCAGGACATGGCACCGATCATTGCAGGATCAAAGCTGATCAGCCCCACGCGCGCACCAAGCCGCGCAGCCGCAGCCGCAGCCTCGGTTCCGGCGTGGCCACCGCCGACAACGATGACATCAAAATTGCTGACGCTATCCATGATCGCGTGGCCCTTATCGTAACCGTCAGCACAAATCCACTGCTGTGCGCTTATGGCTGTTCCACGTGGAACAACATCACTTCCCGATGCAAAAACGCCCAAACAGCGTGTCGAGCATATCCTCGACGCCCGCCTTGCCCGTCAGCCGGTTCAGCGCTGCGCTGGCTAGCCGAATCCGTTCGGCCAAGAGGATCGCATCCCCTGCCTCAATGCTCCCGGTTGCAACGGCGAGCCATTGCGCCGCATCAGCAAGCGCTGCGCGTTGGCCGCTGTGCAGCGCGGCTTCACCCTCCCCCGGCACCAGATCGCGGGCGCGCGCGACGATGGCGGTGTGCAGAGCCTCCAACCCCGCGCCCATCTTGGCGGAGAGCGCCAGATCGGCGGTATCATCGGGTGGCACCACGTCGGCCTGCGCCGCGATTCGCAATGCGCAGCCATGCGGCGGACAATCATCTGGCACGCCGAGCCACAGCAAGATATCGGCCGCAGCGATGGCGGCGCTTGCCCGGTCGACGCCGATACGTTCGATCGCGTCGGGGCTGTCATCGCGCAGACCTGCGGTGTCGGCAAAGCGCATCGCAATGCCATCAAGCGCCAGCGGCACTTCGACAATATCGCGTGTCGTCCCGGCCAGCGGCGAGACGATCGCCACCTCGCGCTGAGCCAAGGCGTTGAGAAGCGTTGATTTGCCGGCGTTGGGCGGTCCGGCGATGACGACGGACAGGCCATCGCGAATGCGCTCCGCTGCGGGGCGCACCAGCCATTCTGCGACCTCACTGTGAAGTTCGGCTGTTTTCTGCCGAACATCCAGCATCGCCGCCGCTTCGCGCGCGACATCATCTTCGTCGGCAAAATCGAGCGCGGCTTCGATTGCTGCAGCAATCGAGAGCAAGCGGTTCTGCCATGCATCGATCCGCTGCGACACATGGCCGCTCGCCGCGAGCATAGCCTGCCGCCGCTGGCTCTCGGTCTCCGCAGCCAGCAGATCGGCGAGCCCATCGGCCTCGATCAGGTCGATCCGGAGATCCGCCTGACGTTCGAGAAGGAGTGTCATGCGATTGTGCGCCATCTCGGCGTGATGCTGCATCGCGGCCAGCCGCGCGTTGGTCGCTTGCGCCGCGTCCGCGAGCTTCTGCAACGCGACCCGAACGCCATCCAGCGCCGCCG
>JAAUPH010000186.1 GCA_012035435.1 Sphingopyxis sp.
AGCAGCGGGAGCACCAGCATGATGACCGCAACGCCGCGCATCTTGGCGCGCCGCGCAGGTGCAGCCGGTGCGCCCAGTCCGGCTTCCGGCTTCCGCTTGCGCCACAGCAGGAACCCGCTGACGGTCAGCGTGACGAGCGCGAGTGCGGTAAACACGCCGACGAGCTGATTGATCCAACCGAACAACTGGCCTTCATGCCACGCAATGCCATAGCCGACCGCACGGTCGATGGGGTGGCGGTCAGCGAAGCGTTCGACGGTCAGCCGCTCGCCGGTCATGGCGTCATAGGTGATCGTCGCGCGCAGGGGCCGGTTCTGCGCATCGGACTTGACCGTCCAATGCTCGCCCGGTGGGGTGACGATCACCGGAAAGGCCAGCCGCTCAGCCTTGGCCTTTGCGACGATGGCATTGATCGAGACCGAGCTTGCGCCGTTTGCCTGGGCGGCGAGCATCGCTGCATGGTCATGTTCGGCATGGGCAGCCCCGCCTGTTGTCCAGTCCTGTTTGCCCTGCACCCAGCCTGCCTGCGCACGCACCGCCTTGAACGCATCGCCCCAGACGCCCGCCCACGGCAGGCCGCTGACCAGCAAGACTAGCGCCAGCCCCGCGACCCAAAACCCCGTTACCGCATGGAGGTCGCGAAGGAACGCCTTGGACTTGAAGCGCGGCCAGACCACGCCCGCCACGCGCCATCCGCCGCTCTCGCCCTTAGGCCACCACAGATATAGCCCGGTCAGAATCATCACGATGGCCCAGCTTGCCGCAAGTTCGACCAGCCATCCGCCGACCTTGCCCACGAGCAGGTTGCCGTGAATCTTCGACACGGCGTCCGCAATGCGCCAATCGGGATTGAGGCTGCCAACGACCTGACCTTGAGGCGCGACAAATACGTCGCGCATTGTCTTGCCGTCTGCCAGTTCGAGGTGCACGAGCGCCGCATCGCTATCGGCCACGGGCAACCGATAGGAATGCAACCGCGCGCCGGGAAACGCGCCCAACGCCGCACCGACTTGCTGCGAAGGTGCGACCGCATTTTCGGTCGGGAGACTGCGCCACGAAGCTTCCTCCCATGCCTCGATCTGCGGCTTGAACAGGTAGATTGCGCCAGTAACCGACAGGATCAGAATGAAGGGAATGACGAACAGCCCGGCATAAAAATGCCAGCGCCACAAGGTGCGATAGAGCGCGTTATCGTGCGTAGATCGAACCGCCATCACATCCTCCATCCGGCTTCGATGAGGAATGTGCGCTGTGGGTAGGGGTGGAACACCCACGCCTTGTCGTTGGTCAGATTGTCAACGCCAGCGGACAGGCGCAGCCCCGATCCGACATCCCAGTTCACCCGCGCATCGAGCGCAAACAGTTCGGAGGTGAAGCCGAAAGTGTCCCCGCGTTGCAGTCCGAGCAGATCGGTGTTGGGGCGACTGGCGTAGCGCATACCCAGAGACGCAGTGACGGAGTCGGTTACCGCATAGCGCGCATTGGCGTTGATACGCCATTTGGGAATGCGCGGGAACTGGACGCCCTCTGCCGCCCGTGCCGAAGGATTGGATATGGTCTTGGCGTCGATATAGGCTGCGTTGGCATCCACATCCAAACCCTCGACCAGCCAGTCGCGCGTTTCGACGATCAGCTCGACACCCATCTGCCGTGTGCGGTCGATATTCTTGAAGTTCGATGTCGTGACCCCGTTTTGGTTGAACCCGGTGAACGAGAAGATCGTGTCGTCAACGCGCTGGAAAAAGAACGAGCCGGTCAGCGTGACATTGCCGAAGTCATGCGACGCCAGCGCGTTCAGGTCATAGCTCCTTTCGGGCTTCAGATTGGGATCGAAGCTGTTGACGTTGAAACTGCCATCGCCGTTCAGGCTCCCCTGAAACAGCTCGCCCACCGTCGGGAAGCGGGTCGCGCGGGCCAGACTGAGTTGAACCAGCGTCCCATCGGCCAGCCTTGCCTCGCCCGCGATTTTCGGGCTGATCGCATCTTCACGGCGGGCGACGTAGCGGTTGAACACTTGTTGCCCCGCCTGCGCGCCGGTGCCGATCCGGCCCAGCCCGCCATCGAACGCGCGCCAATTGTCGTAACGTAGCCCCAGCGTGATCGCGCCGTCGCCAATCAGGAAGCGGTTTTCCGCCCAGGCCGACAGCATCCGCGTTTTACCGAAGGTCTGCGTGGTGAACGTCTGTCCCGCACCGCTCCGCCAATTGGTCGTGTTGAAGCGAGTCAGGTCCGTCTCATAATGATTGGCCGTGAACCCGGCGGCAAACTCATTGCTTGCGCTTTTCTGTTCGATGGTGAGGTCGCCCGTATACCATCCGGTCGGCCCCTGATCGGCAAGGGTTCCCGCGCCATTCGCTTTGCCTGCTACAAATCCGTTCGAGGTGTAACCTTTCGAGCTGGCAATCTGGTAAGTTGAGAGCGCAAGCCGGGCGGACCAGTCATCGCCAAGCGGTGCTGCCAGTTTCAACCCGGCAAGATATTCGTCGCGCACGGTGCGTGACAGATTGGCACCCGATGCTGTGAAGTTCCGGCCCTCGAATGTCACGCGGCCTTCGCAAACCACATTGCCCGCCGCATCGCGCAGATAGCAGTCGGGATCGAACTGGTTATCGACATTGTGCCAATAGGCGAACAACGCCTGCCCGGTGATCGCACCGTCATCATAGCCGATTTTGAGCTTCACCTGATTTTGCGTGATTTGGGCAGGTGCTTGCGCGGCGAAGATCGGATTTGTGGCCGTCCCTGGCGAACCCGCAATGCCCGTCCCGGCAGCTGCCGTGCGCACTTGTTCGGGGTCAACCACGGCCCCGGTAACGATGGTTCCCGGCGCACCCGTTACCGGCGCGAGGCCGTAGAAGGATTGCGGATGCCCGTCGTTGCGGAAATAGCGTCCGGTCAGTCGCGCTGAGAACGGCCCGTCCTTTTGCTTCCAGCCAAAGCCTGCTTCAGCGGAATAGCCGTAATAATCGTCCTTGGTGGAAAACTGGCTATAGGGCTGCACAAACCCTTGAACCGTTGCGAACGCCTCGGTTTCTTGCGGATCGCGCGTTGTGATGTTGACGATGCCGCCCATCGAATTGCCGCTGTAACGCGCCGAATAGGGGCCATAGACAATATCAAACTGTTCGACCTCGCCCGGCCCGACCACGCCCCATTTAGGCGAAAAGCCGAACGAATTGCCAAGGAAGTTCGAGACGACGAAGCCATCAACCATCACGAGCGTCCGAGCGCTTTGCGTTGAATGTGTTCCCCGAAAGCCGGGAACCCCGTTGCTGTCGCCCGAATAGCGTTTTCGCACGAAGAAGTTGGGCGCGTATTTCATTAGGTCTTCGGTGTTGAAGGCGTTGACCGCTTCCAGCTGTTCCGCGCCAAAAGACACGGCGAGGCCGCGCGGTTCGATCTCGATGGGTGCGTCGCGTTGGCCCACGACGATGATAGTTTGTGCCGAGCTTTCTTCGCCAGCGGCATCGGCTTCGGAATTTTCGGCCCATGCGGGGGCCGATAAGGCGACGAGCGCGACGCCCGCGAGGAGTGATATTCTTTGCATTTGAAAACCCTTGAAATTGAATTCGCAATGGACGGCGCACAATCGCCAGTCGCTTTGCGTCAATGGAAGAGAAGGCTGGTGCGCGAGCGCAGCGCGTCCGGTCAGGACGGCATTTTGCTACCGACGACGCTCAAAAAGTCGCTATCGGTAAATGAGCTGCCGCAAGGCAGCCCGCGCAAATGTCAGATGCGGACGGGCGGTCCCCGCAAGGGCGGATGCCAACGCGCGCCGTTTTGCGCATAGAATTGCGGCACGAACGACGTGCCCAGCAGAAGAATGAAGGCGAGAGCGACAGCGACCAGCGCGGCATCGGCCCCACCAGCAGCGGCCATCGACAATGTGGAAAATGCACAAGGGCTATCCGCCTTGCCCTTGTGCGCTGGTTCGGCAGGTGCGGACGGGTCCATTGGGATTGTGATGGTCGTCGTCTTCGGCGCGCCCATGCCATCGGCGCAAAGCCCGACCGTGATCGTCTTACTGCCTGCGAAGACCATATAGCCCGACGGCACCAGCGCCTTCACACACAGCGCCATCGCCACCAGCAACAGGGCAAGCGCAGTGTGCGCGTGAATCAGGTTCCGGAGCGAACGCATGGTGGGCGATTAGTGAATTGAGCGTCGATTGTCATCGGAAATTGCCACCTATCTTTCGCAGCCCGCGAACTGCTTGGTGCGGTGGTGGGTAGTGAGATCATTTCAATCCCGACGTCTTAGATTCGAACGCCCGCTTGCCGTTTCGCCGCCGTTGTTTGTCGGCGTTCCACGATCAACCGCGCGCGATTGCCGCCGAAAGGAGCCCGCCACGCTCCCGCTCCTCGCCGTCCTTGGTTTTCACGATACCCAGCAATGCGCCGGTCGGTGTTTCGAGTGCAATGTCTTAATTTATGAGCATGACGCGGGCGTAGCGCCGATCGATTTCCTGCCAGTCGAGATTGACCATGAAGGCATCGACATATTTTGCCGCCGCGGTGCCATAGTCCATGTGAAAGGCATGTTCATACATATCGAGTGTCAAGAGCGGTACACTGGCAGCAGGCTGGTGCATATGATCCCACGCCCAGTAATTGTGGAGGCTTCCCGTGTGCAGATTGAACGCCAGCACGCACCAGCCAGAACC
Organism: Sphingopyxis sp.; assembly: GCA_012035435.1. The sequence continues at coordinate 4,664 of JAAUPH010000186.1, forward strand.
GCCCGCAAGCGCCATCGCTGTGCGGCGAAACTCGACTTCCCAAGCCTCGAATGAGCCGAATGCCGCCGCCAGCGCCGCGCGAATTTCCCCCGCCGCCGCGCCATTGCCACCGAGGGCGCCGAAATAAAGTTCATGCAGGATCACCGAACCGGTGCGGTGCAGTTCCTCGCGCTTCAACCCGCCATAAACGACAGGCGGCAAATCCTTGTCTGCCATCGCCGCCGCAAGTCGCGCTTCGATCATGTTGAGCGTTTTCACCGAGCCGATGTAGTTGTTGTCATAATGCGAGCGGATCAGCTTTTCGGAGAGGCCGCTAAGTTTCGACGGATCGAATTTGAGCGGAGCCGGTCGATGTGTGCCCGCGAAAGCCGGGGTGACAATGCTCCCGTCAGCCGCTTGCGCGCCCTTGGCTGTCACCACCGCTAGTCCGAGTCCCACCGCGCCAATGGCGCTCCGACGATTAAATTCGACCATATTTCATCTCCTGCGTTTTTGTCACCACAGCATTTTCAATTGTTCATCGCTCTACCGATTACGCACGGCATGTCCTTGATCGACGGACGTTTGGCCGCGTTGCGCCGTCCTACTGCGCGCAAGCAAAAAACCGGCGCCCTTCGACTGCCTGCCAAGGCAGGCGCTCAGGACAGGCCTACGGTTTCCATGAATGGAGCCTCCGTCTTTTTGCTTGCGCGCGGGCGGCGCGCGGCCCTTCGATGTCCGTCAGGATGGCCTGCTGCCGGTTTGATGGACACCGAGATTGGCTCATTCATGCTACACCGGCCTCGCGTTCGAAGTCGATGGGGCTTCGGTATCCGATGGTCGAGTGCCTGCGGATCGGGTTGTAGAAGCATTC
>JAAUPH010000187.1 GCA_012035435.1 Sphingopyxis sp.
ACGAAGTTGCAGTCCGCCGGGGCGTTGATCGACCCACCGGTGGGAGAAGTGTTCCGCAGCCGCCAACGCCGCTCCGGTCCATCGATGCAGCTGCACCTGACCCAATTCGAGGATGACGATGTCGTCGTGTCCGTCCTGGTCCATATCCGCACTCACGAATCGAGTCGGCGAGGAGAACGAAGACGTCGCGAAGCCGGCTCCCGCTCATGCGGGAGCAAGTCTAGCAACCGAGCGACAGCCCGGCATCGCCGGCACGAACCACATTGGTCTCGTCACCAGGGTCGGAGGCAAACAGCTCGAAGGCAGGCGTAATGCCACCAAGGCCCGAACCCTTCGGCGCGCAAAACCAGTCCTTCTCGCAGACCTCGACGTCACGCCTCCCGCAAACGGCAGGCTTCATGTCGCCGGACCGCTGCAGCCGGGTCAGCACTTCATCAGCGGCTTCCCGGAAGCACGCATTGAACCACGCCAGCATCGCTTCAACGTCGCACCCGAAATAATCGTCGAGCTGCCAGCCGCGGATGGCGAGTTCGTCGTCATATGAACTGCGCCCGTAAAAGTCGATGACACGGGCGTCATGTGCTCGAACATCGAGACCGTTCTCGCGGGCCCAAGTCGGCAGGAAGAGGTATGTCGCACGGATATACTCAACTATTTCGGACTTTGCCGTAGAGTCGGACTGCCCGCCGCCACGCTTCCCGTCCATCGCGCCTGTCCAACCAGTCTTCGGGCAATGGACAACCAGATCGACGGCATAGAGCGTCCGATCAGCGCCACATGGCGGCAGCGACAGGCCATCGAGTTTCGAGATCGTGTTGCCTTTGGAAAGTGCCAGTGACATGGCGCTCAGGCTGATCACGGGCTCGTGCCAAACTTTGAGCCCATTGGCTTCAAGCGCCATGCCAAGCGTCCGTGGGAGCAAAGCGCCATGCGCCTTCTGGATCTTCGAGGCGATCGAAGTGCCTGCAAACCAGTCGCCAAGAATGGGGTCTGTGCCAAGGTCCTTGGCCAAGATGCAAGCGAATTGCTTCTCGACCATCCGGCGGATCGCGCGTCGCAGGCTGGCGTCAGTTTGTGTTGATTGGGCAGCCCAGCCCGGCATTTCCGGTGCAAGCGAGGGCGCGGCGACAATCCGATTGCCTCGCCTTGCGCGCGGCGCGCCTTTCTTCTGGGCCGCAGGGGCTGCGACACGCGGAGATTGGGTTTCGGCCTTTCGGCCCGACGTAAAGGTAGGGTGGATAGTCATGGGGGGATCACTTTCGAATGTTAGGCGGCCATGTCCCGCGGGCACACGTCTGGTGCAGCTCGACCAATGCCAGTGGCAACCCGTCGGCAATGCGAGGGGAGCGGCAGGCGATGACCGGTCAATGTGCCGGACGTGCTGGGGTGCGTGATGAGCGTGTTCAATCAGCCATGAAGACTGCCGAACAAAGCTCCCCTCACGCCCTGGTCGCGGGACAGTGGCTCAATGGCGATGATGGTTGCCTGAAGGGAAACAGGCGCGCGCCTCGCGCGTTCGCGGCACCAAGCAGGCAGGGGTCGCGTGAGACGAAAAAGATTCCCGACAACGGGAAAAAGTCATATGGGCTTTCATAGCTCTGATCCTTGTCACTAAGGCTTGGAGTCAGGCCGTCGGTGGTGCGTCAACACTGCCGATGGCCGCTTGCCGCCGGTTCGTCCGGCAAGTCCAAGATGAACTGGCCGCGTTCGCACGTCCAGCTGAGGTCCCCGGGGTGGTTAACCGAGTGCGATCGAAGTTGGCGATAGGTGATGGGGCCGGTCCGCCCGCAATGTGCGACACCTCCATTCGCTGGAATTCCGTTTCTGACGTGTCAGTCCAACAGCCGGGGATCAGCCGCAAACCTCCCGCGCGGGACTCGATTGCCCTCCGCGGAAGTTCGAACACGGCCTGCACTCCGCTGTCACCCAGTTGGATACGCCACGTTTGCCGCTCACTGGGGAGGGGGCAGCACCGGCTCGGCATTGCACGACTGCAAGGTTCGCATGCTTGACCGGTCACGATCGGGGGTGGCTCGTGTTGGGCGTTGTCCGTCAGGCGGAAAGTGACGAGCCGACGCTACTCATGTTTTCGCCTTCTGAACCGGTTTCCGCCTCAAGATGGGGCGGGGCGCAACTTCGGGCAGGATGAGCGGGGTGTTGACGTGTTCGAACCACGGCCACTTGGCGTAGCGATCGTGGAAATGTTCGATGTGCGCATAGCGCTTGAGTGTCTGCCAAGATTTGTGACCCGTGACCGTTGCAACTTCGGGGATTTGTTGCCGCAATTCGAACAGGTGGGACGTTCCTTCATGGCGCAGGTCGTGAAAGGTCAAATCCCGAATACCCAGAATTTTACAGGCCCGCGTGAAGCGCGCCGAAATACTGTCCGGCTTGTAGGTGAACGGTCCATCGCGGTCGCGCGGCATTGCCAATGCGATCGCAAGTGCGCGCGGTGGAACGATCGTGCGCACCGTGTTGGTCAGCTTCTTTCGCGGATCCTTCATTTGATGAACGGTCCAGCGGGCAGGGCGATTTTCGTCTCCGAGGTCGAGATCAACCCATTTCATCTCCGTAACTTCGGTTTGGCGTCGGCACGAAAAGATCGCGAATGCGATCAGCCGTTCCATTGGGATTATGTCCGGAATGGATTTGGACTGTTCGGCGAAGTAGGCCATGAGGGCGTCGATTTCATCAAGCGTCGGACGGCGGTCGCGCTCATTGCTGGCCGCGATCAAGCCCAGTTTCCCCATGGTATGCCGTGCCGTCTCGATCTGGTTTATGTCCAGCGGGAAGCCGAGGCCCTGGGCTGTGCGGAGCGCCTCGCCAAGAAAGCTGACATAGGTGCTCACTGTGGACGGCGAACGGTCTTTGCCAAGGTCGCGGGCGAAGTTGACGATATCAACAGCGTCGAGAACCGTTGTCGGTCGAGAAGCGATCGGCAGTTTCAGGATGGTGTTTTGCAGTTGCGTCTGCGTTTTGCCGAGCGGGCGTTTCCGTAGTGCAGCGAATTGGCGGATTGCATCTGCCACAGTAGCCCGCTTGCGCGTTTGTTCGATAAAGCTTTCCGGGTTCTCGACAAGCTTCTCTGTCTGGCGAATCCACTGTTCGGCCTTCCTGCGGCTTTCGAAGGTCGCGGCTTTTCGTACGAGAACCCGTCCATCGCTTTTGCGGATCACTTGCGCCATGAATGAGGTCGATCCATCGGCCCGTTTGCGCTCTCGAATGGTTCCCATTGGGACGAATTTCCGGTATGACATTGGGGTGAAAAAGTATGACATGTCATACCGAAACACGAAAAAGAGTGCAAATCGGCTGAAATGAGATTAAATCTGATTTTTAGGAATGCTGGATAAATGTCTGAATACGTTAAAAAAATAGGATTATCCGGCCAGTCGGTGTTTGCAGTCGCCCCGATGATGGACTGGACCGACAGGCATTGCCGGGTGTTTCACCGGGCGTTGAGCCGGCATGCGCTGTTGTATTCCGAGATGGTGACGGCGGAGGCGGTGATCCATGGGGATCGGGACCGGCTTTTGGGGTTTGATGCGGCCGAGCATCCGGTGGCGTTGCAGCTTGGGGGGAGTGATCCGGCCAAGCTGGCGGAGGCGGCGCGCATCGGCGCGGGGTATGGCTATGACGAGATCAATCTCAATTGCGGGTGTCCGTCTGACCGGGTTCAATCAGGCGCGTTTGGCGCGTGCCTGATGCAGACGCCGAATGTGGTGGCGCGTTGCGTTGCGGCGATGAAGGCGGCGGTGGCTGTTCCGGTGACGGTGAAGTGCCGCATCGGGGTGGATGAGCAGGCCCCGGAAATGGCGCTGCGAGCATTTGCGCATGCGGTGGTTGACGCCGGCGTCGACGCCCTTGTGGGTGCATGCCCGCAAGGCGTGGCTGCAAGGGTTGAGCCCGCGCGAAAACCGCGATGTGCCGCCGCTGGATTATGCGCTGGTGCATGCGCTGAAGCGCGAATATCCGTTGCTTTTCATTGGCATCAATGGCGGTATTCAGACCATGAATCAGGCGCTTGGCCAACTTGGGCATGTCGATGGGGTGATGGTCGGCCGTGCCGCCTATCAGGACGCGGCCTTGCTGATGCAGGTGGATGAAGCGATTTATGAAGACGCCGGCCAACCGGTGGAGATTGAGGCGGTGCTGCTGCATATGAGCGATTATGTCGACCGGCATGTGGCGGCGGGCGGCAAAGCTTCGCATGTGCTGCGCCATATGATCGGGCTGTTCAACGGCCAGCCGGGCGCCCGGCGTTTGGCGGCAATGCTTACGGTCGATGCGCTCAAACCCGGCGTATCAGCGCGCTGCTGTTGATGCCTGGCGCGGCATTGGCAAGGCGGCGGCCTGAGTGGATCTTGCTGCCCTACCGATAGCCGAATTGCTGGCCTTTGCCGCCGCGCTTGTGGCTGCCGGGGTGGTGGCCGGGTTGCTGGCGGGCCTGTTTGGCATTGGCGGCGGCGCGGTGCTGGTTCCGGTATTCTACCAGACGTATGGCCTGCTTGGCATTGATGACGCGGTGCGGATGCATGTGGCGGTCGGCTCGTCGCTGGCCATCATCATTCCCACGTCACTGCGGTCTTTTGCGGCGCACCATGCCAAGGGCGCGGTTGATATGGCGGTGCTCAAAGCGTTCATTGTGCCGGTGACGGCTGGCGTGGTGCTGGCCAGCCTGATTGCGGCGTCGATTTCCAGCGAAGGGCTGCGCATTGTGTTTGCGCTGATTGCCTTTGCTGTGGCGTTCAAGATGCTGTTCAACCGCGCCAGCTGGGTTATCGGAAGCCAATTGCCAGGGCCCGTTGGCACCTCGGTTGCCGGTGTCGCCATCGGGGTGATTTCGGCGTTGATGGGCATTGGCGGCGGGGTGCTGAACAATACTTTCATGACGCTGTATGGCCGGCCAATTCATCAAGCGGTGGCGACATCGGCGGGTGTGGGCGTGCTGATTTCGGTGCCCGGCATTTTTGGCTATATGTGGGCGGGCTGGGGCGCGGCAGGGCTGCCGCCGGTTTCAACGGGTTATGTCAATTGGCTGACAGTGGCGCTGATCATTCCGGTCACGCTGCTGGTGGCACCTTATGGCGCGCAACTGGCGCATCAATGGCCCAAGCGGCGGCTGGAAATCGGCTTTGGCCTGTTCCTGCTGTTTGTCGGCGCGCGGTTTCTGTGGAGCTTGCTGTAAGGCCGCCGGTCAACCGTTGAACATGGCCTGAAGGGCGGGGCTGACCTGATAAAGAAAGCCCAAACCCAGGAATATGGCGAGCCACAGGGCGGCATTGCGCAACGTGCCGGCCACCGTGCCGCGATACCACGCGCCGCCGACCAGAAGCGTGGCCAGCAATGTGCCCGCCATAGCAAGCTGCGCGAAATCCTGATTGGCCAGTCCGGCCGTCTGCCCGCTGTCATGGTTCCAGACCAGCAGGCCGACTGACAGCAACAGTGCTGCGATAGCTAAAACAAAGACGCGCGACATGAGCCGGATATCGGG
>JAAUPH010000188.1 GCA_012035435.1 Sphingopyxis sp.
GGGGACCGACACCGCCGACCGCGCGACCGCGATGGCGCGCGAGGTGCAGCAGGATTATGTCGCAGCGCTGCGCCCCGATGCGTTGAAAGGACGGCGCGTCGGCGTGCTGATGGACCGCATCGGCGAGCGCGACGATATCCGCCGGTTGCTGGAAGCGGCGTTGGCGGTGATGATTGAGCAGGGCGCAGAGATTGTGCGGATTGACGACAGCCGGGCCGGTTTGGATGGGCTCGGCGATGCCGAATTTGCCGTGCTGTTGACCGAGTTCAAGGCTGGCCTGGAAAGCTATTTGGCGAGCGTACCGGGTCAGAATATCCCGCGCACGCTAAACGATCTGATCAAGTTCAATGTGGCTACAGCAGCCGAGCAGCGCTGGTTCGGACAGGATATTTTTGTCGCTGCCAACGAAAAAACAGGACTTGATGATCCCGAATACATCGCCGCGCGTGACACGGCGGCGCGATTGGCGGGACCGGAGGGCATTGATCGGCTGCTCAGCACGCACAAGGTCGATCTGCTGATCGGCGTGACCAACGGGCCAGCGTGGACGATCGATCTGGTCAATGGCGACCATTTTGTTGGGCCATCCGCCAGCCAATTGCCAGCAGTGGCGGGCTATCCGCATTTGACCGTGCCGATGGGCGCGGTCGAGGGTCTGCCCATCGGGATTTCGTTCATCGGCCCGCGCTGGGCCGATGCCGAGGTGCTGGCCGCAGGATATGCCTATGAGCAGGCGAGCAAGCAGCGGGTGACACCGGGGTATCGGGCTGCGGTGGAGCCTTAGGGTCAGGACCCTAGGCCATCGCTCACAGCGACGCAGGAAAAACTACCGCCGGTCTTTGCGCCGTTGCCAGCCCATTTCCTCAAGCTCCAGCAATTCTATCGGCACATGGATGGTGCGGATCGCCAGCCGCACTTCGATCAGAAACAGGATCAGCGAGCCCAGCAGCAGCAGCATGGCCAGCGCGAATACCGCCGATACGGCAATACCGAGATCGAGCCGGAGCAGTTCCTGAAGAAACAAGAGCGTCACCAGCAAGCACACGGTGATGCCGCACCCGACCGCTGACAAGATGCTGTTGTTGATAACGTCCATCCGCCGATCGGCGGCGCGCAGTTCGGTGACGAGCCGCTCATGCTCCCTGCCCTCAGTCTCGGCCCAGCGGGTGATGAGGTCGCGCGAGCGATCAACGACGCGGGCGAGCCGACCGGTCAGAACATTGAGCAGCGCGCCGGTCGCGACGAGCAGAAACACCGGCGCAACCGACAGCTGGATCGTCTGCGCGATGATCCCGGTTTCGATCAGCGGCGGTGCCATGCTCACCCGACATTTGCTCCCGATATGTTGACGCCCTTGCTGGCCAGAAACTTGCGGACGTTGCGCGCGGCCTGGCGGATGCGTTGTTCATTTTCGACCATGGCGATACGCACAAAACCCTCGCCATCCTCGCCATAGCCGACGCCGGGCGCGACCGCGACATGCGCCTCGGTGAGGAGTTGTTTGGCAAACTCCAGACTGCCCATATCCTTGAGCGCGGGCGGCAGCGGCGCCCAGCAGAACATCGATGCGCGCGGCTTGGGGATATCCCACCCGGCGCGCGCGAAGCTGTCGATCAGCACATCGCGGCGCTTTTGATACAGCTCGCGGTTTTTCTCGACGATGTCCTGCGGACCATTCAATGCCGCGCAGGCGGCGGCCTGAATCGGGGTGAAAGCGCCATAGTCGAGATAGGATTTGACCCGCGTCAGCGCGGCGATGAGCCGCTTGTTCCCGACCGCAAACCCCATCCGCCAGCCCGCCATCGAATATGTTTTCGACATGGACGTAAATTCAATCGCAACATCCTTCGCGCCCTCGACCTGCAGGATCGATGGCGTCGGATTGCCGTCGTAGTACAGCTCGGAATAGGCGAGGTCGGAAATCACCCAGACCTTGTTCGCCTTGGCCCAAGCAACCAGCCGTTCGTAAAAGGCGAGGTCCACCGTTTCTGCGGTCGGGTTCGACGGATAGCCAACCACCAAGATGCTGGGGCGCGGGACGGTGAAGGCCATCGCGCGGTCGAGCGCGCGCCAGTAACTTTCGTCCGGAGTCGTCGGCACGCTGCGGATCGTCGCGCCGGCGATGATGAAGCCAAAGGTGTGGATGGGATAGGCCGGATTGGGCGCGAGCACGACATCGCCGGGGCCGGTGATCGCGGTGGCAAGGCTGGCCAATCCCTCCTTGGACCCCATCGTCACGACAACTTCGCTTTCGGGATCGAGTTCGACGCCGAAACGGCGGCCATAATAATTGGCTTGCGCGCGGCGGAGGCCGGGAATGCCCTTCGACTGCGAATAGCCATGTGCGTCGGGCTTGGCTGCGACTTCGCACAATTTTTCGATCACATGCGGCGGCGGCGGCAAATCGGGGTTGCCCATGCCCAGGTCGATAATGTCTTCACCGCTGGCCCGCGCAGCCGCCCGCATCGCATTGACTTCAGCGATGACATAGGGCGGCAGGCGCTTGATGCGGTAAAATTCGTCGTCGGACATGAGCGTGGTTCAACTTTCCCTTCATTCCCTGCGCAGCAGCTATCGCGCGCCGGGACTGCCTGCGCTATAGGCAGCACATCGGCACCATACCAGCGGGAACGACATATGGCGGACGAGCAGGACATATCCCCCTTTCCCGGTATGGCGCCGCTGCCGACGGCGGAAGATGTCCAGCAATGGACCGAAGTCATGGTCCGCGCCCAGACAATGCTGGCCGAACATGCGATCAAAATGGCGAGCGCGTCCGCCACCACACCGGATCTGTCGACATTGTTTGATCCGGCCCGGTGGCAGGCGCTGCCCGGAATGGCGGCGATGACGCAGGTCGCGGCCAACAGCTGGGCGCAGGGCATGGAAAATTGGCAGAAGATGCTGGGCGGTGATTTCACCGCACTGTCGCCTGCGCACGCGACCGACAAGCGTTTTGCCGCGCCGGAGTGGACCGACAATCCGGTCTTTGCGATCTTGCGGCAAAGCTATGCCGCCGTCGCCGAACAGATGCTGGGCGCAGCGGACATGATGGACGGCATTGACCCGGGGGTAAAAGCCAAGCTGCGCTTTGCGACGCAAAATCTGGTCGATGCCATGGCGCCCAGCAATTTGGCCTTCACCAACCCGCAGGTGATGGAACGCGCGATCGCGACGCGCGGAGAGAGTTTGCTCAAAGGGCTGGAACATCTGCTGGGCGATATGGCGCGTGGGCAGATGACGCATGTCGACCGCAGCGCCTTTACCATCGGTCAGAATATCGCCGCGACGCCGGGCAAGGTGGTGCATGAAACCCCGCTGTACCAGCTGATTCATTATGCCCCAACGACGCCGGATGTGCTCGCAGCGCCGCTGGTGGTGTTCCCGCCGTGGATCAACCGTTTCTATATCCTCGACCTCAATCCGGCCAAAAGTTTCGTCAAATATTGCGTCGACAATGGCATTTCGCTGTTCATGGTGTCGTGGAAGTCCGCCGATGCGAGTCTGAAAGATGTGGTCTGGGACGACTATATCGCGGCGCAGATCGACGCGATCGATACGGTCCGCGCCCGGCTGGATGTGCCTGCGGTCCATGCCATCGGCTATTGCGTGGCGGGCACGACGCTGGCGGCGACGCTGGCGGTGCTGGCAGCAAAGGGTGAGCCAGACAAGGTGGCGTCGGCCACGTTCTTCACCGCACAGGTGGATTTTGAGCTGGCGGGCGATTTGAAACTGTTCGTTGATGAAGGGCAGCTCGCGCTGCTCGAACAGCTCTCGGCACCGGGCTTTCTCGACGGACGCTACATGGCGGCGACCTTCAACCTGCTGCGCGGGCGCGATCTCATCTGGAATTATGTCGTCAGCAATTATCTGATGGGACAGGACTATCCGGCCTTTGACCTACTCTACTGGAATGGCGACACGACCAACCTGCCCGCGAAATGGCACCGCCAATATCTGACCGAGCTGTATCGCGACAACCGGCTGGTCGTGCCGGGATCACTAAGCGCGCAGGGCGTGCCGATTGACCTGCGCAAGATCCAAACCCCAGCCTATGTGCAGGCAGGGCGCGAGGATCATATTGCGCCGGCGGAGAGCGTGTGGCGGATCATGCACCATCTGGCGGGCCCGAAAACCTTCGTGCTGGCCGGGTCAGGTCACATTGCCGGAGTGGTCAACCCGCCCGCGGCGGGAAAATATCAATATTGGACCGGCGACAGCGATGCCCCCAGCCTGAGGGATTTCGTCGCAAGCGCGACCGAGACCAAGGGCAGCTGGTGGCCGCATTGGTTGCGATGGTTGCAGGGGCATGGCGCTGGCACGGTGCCCGCAAAGGGCGCTCGCATTCCCGGCGGCAAAGGCAATCCGGCGATAGAAGATGCCCCTGGCCGCTATGTGAAGGCGCCCTAAATCTTTGATATAGATCGAATTGTCATATTTATTGTGCACCGCACAAAAAATAGTTGAAAACCCGAATCGCTCCTATATTGTGCGCTGCAGCATTAAAGGAGCTTGTGACCCATGGCCACGAAAATCGACTCGGCTGAAAAAGCCTTTGAAGCCGCCGGCGCCGAAGCTGCTGCGGTTACCAATGTTGTTGCTGACAAGGCCGCCGACGCGGTCGCCACTGTCACCAAGGCCGCGGCTCCTGCCGTGAAGGCCGTCAAGGTTGCCGCCAAAAAGGCTGCACCCGTCAAGGCCAAGACCGTCGCCGCTCCCAAAGCGAAGCCGGTTGCCCCCAAGAAGCCCGCGACGGTGAAGGCCGCCGCCAAGAAGGCTGCACCCGTCAAGGCGAAGGTCGCCAAGGTGAGCAAGCCCGTTCGTACCACCGCCACCAAGCTGGCCGCGACCTCGCCGGTTGCCGCCGCACAAAAGGGACTGAAGACCATGAACGACACCGTCAAGAAGTTCGCTGACGACGCGAAAACCCGTTTTGAAACCATGACCGCCGACATGAACGGCCGCTCGAAGGAAACGATGGAAAAGGCCAGCAAGCTCGCCGAAGAAGCCGTTGAATTCCAGAAGGCCAACATTGAAGCGATGGTCGAAGCCGGCAAGATTGCAGCCAAGGGCATGCAGCAGCTCGGCGAAGAAGGCGTTGCCTTTGGTCGCAAGAGCATTGAAGACATGACCGCTTCGGTCAAGGGCTACACCGCCGTCAAGACCCCGGTTGAGTTCTTCCAGATGTATGCCGAAAACAGCAAGAAGGCTTTCGACACCGCCGTTGCGCAGACGTCGAAGACCAGCGAAATGGTTGTGAAGATTGCCAATGACAGCTTCGCACCGATTTCGAACCGCGTTTCGGAGATCACCGCAAAGGTGAAGGCAGCCGCGTAAATCGCGCTGCCTCTCCCGTCGGCGCGCGCTCCTCTCCCTCCCTAGCGCGCCGACCATGATCGAACCGTCCGTCCCCCAGCGTGGGATGGGCGGTTCTTTCGTTTTGATAGTCGCGCCCTCTTGATTGCAGGGCCATCAATGCGATATTCGAGC
>JAAUPH010000189.1 GCA_012035435.1 Sphingopyxis sp.
CAGCGCCAGTTTGGCATTGCGCGAGCGCGTGTAGATCAACCGGTCGAGCAGGGTCGCAAAGGCCTTCATTCGACCTCCTCCACCTCGCGCCCGACCAGATGCAGCGCGCGCGCCTTGCGCTGGTGCAGTTCGCACCAGCGCACCAGCCCTCCTCGCTGCCGTGCGTGATCCAGTTTTCGCGCGCGTTCACGTCGGCGATGGTCTGCGTGAGTTCATCCCAGTCGGCATGGTCGAGAAATCACCAGCGGCAATTCGACCTGCCGCGCCCGCGCCCCGGCCGCGTACGCGCATCCAGCCCGACACCATGGCGGTGATCGGATCGGGCAGCCGCCGCGACCAGCGATCAGTCAGAGCCGAGGGCGGGCACAGCGCAATCCCTCCGGCCATCGCCTCCTTGGGCGTATCGGCGACGCTCCGCAACTCACCCAGCGCCACGCCGTGCGCTTCATAAAGGCGGCACATGGGTTCGAGTGCGCCGTGCAGATAGAGTGGATCATGCCAGCCCGCCGCACGCAATTCGGCAATGACCCGCTGTGCCTTGCCCAGCGCATAGGCGCCGACGAGCACACAGCGGTCGGCTCGGCGCGAACCGCCGCGATCAGCTTCGCAATCTCACCCCCCGTCGGCGGATGGCGGAACACGGGCAACCCAAAGGTCGCCTCGGTAATGAAAATATCGCACGGCACGACTTCAAAGCGCGCACAGGTGGGGTCGGCGCGGCGTTTGAAATCGCCCGTCACGACGACCCGCTCGCCGCGATATTCCATCGCGATCTGCGCGCTGCCCAGCACATGGCCCGCCGGGTGGAAGCTGAACTGCACCCCGCCGCGCTCAAATCCGGCATGATAGGGACAGGCCACCGCGCCATCGGGCTGCACGCCATAGCGCAGGCCCATGATGGCCAATGTTTCCGGGGTGGTATAGACCGTCCCATGCCCCGACCGCGCATGATCGGCGTGGCCGTGCGTCACCGCAGCATGGGGCCGGGGGCGCGATGGATCAATCCACACATCAGCGGGCACGACATGAATGCCGTCGGGATGGGGCGCAATCCAGTCAACCTCTGCCACGCTGCATCGCTCCCCTGCGTCGGTCTTGATTGACCTTCGCCGTCAGCCTCCCCATGTTGGCGCACAACGCGAACGATACAAGGACATGCACCCGATGCCGCGCTCTGCCGAGATTGCCGCCCAGCTCCCCTTCATGCGCCGCTATGCCCGCGCGTTGACGGGAAATCAGCAGACCGGGGATCGACTGGTCGAAACCGCGCTGACCAACATCGTGGCCGATCCCGCGCGACTTGACCGGCTGGGCTCGCCGCGCATTGCGGTGTTCCGCGAGCTGCAAGCCGCCATCGCCACCCTGCCATCGAATGATGATGATCCGGGTAACAGCCGCATCATCGCCATCCCGGCGCTGCAACGCCAATTGCTGCTGCTCACCAGCCTTGAAAATTTCAACGTCACCGATGCCGCGATCATTACCGGTGTCAGCGTGGAGCAGGCCGAGGATGAACTGGCGATGGCCTTTGCGACGCTGGACCGCGAACTGCACACATCGGTGCTGATTATCGAGGATGAGCCGCTGATTGCGATGGATCTTGAACATCTGGTGCAGGATCTGGGCCACCGCGTCACCGCGCTGGCGGCAACACACAGCGAGGCGGTTGCCGCCGTGTCGCGCGACCGGCCGGGGCTGGTCCTTGCTGACATTCAGCTTGCCGATGGGTCATCGGGTATCGAAGCGGTCGGCGAGATTCAGGATGCGATTGACGTGCCCGTCATCTTCATCACCGCCTTTCCCGAACGGCTGCTGACCGGCGAGCGGGTTGAGCCTGCGTTTCTGATCACCAAACCCTTTCGTCCCGCCGCAGTGCGCGCGACGATCAGCCAGGCGTTGATGTTCGAAACCAGCGCGGCGCAGCCTCTGTCCCATTGACCGAGGCGCACCCGAGCGGGAGCTACCGCCCGCGCCGGTTCAGCCCGATAAAGGCGCCGATGCGGTTCAACGTATCCTCGCGCGGCGCGCCCGCGTCGCGCACTTCAGCCAGCGTGGTTTCGGCGGGTTGCTCGACCAGACTATAGCGCATCGCCCATTCCGGAAATTCGCGGATCGACAGCGGCGTTTCGCGCAATATGGTCACGCCGCTATGTCGCGGATCGACCTTGATCCGGGCATAACAGGCATCGATTTCGGCACCATCACCCTCAATCAATTGCAGGAAATTCAATCCGTTATACAGCATAACGCCGGTTATGCCCGCCGTCCGATTGCGGGCCTGTGCATGTGATACAAGATCGTCAATGGCATCCGGTTCCAGATCCGGATCAGCAACACTGACGTACAGCACCGACTTCATATTGCGCGTCCCTCCTCCGCTTCGCAGCCCCGGCACCCCCACAGCACCCTGAAACCGCGTTGTGTTGTTGCATAAATGAAACTACGCCTGTTGGAATAGCCAATATGACACAGGTCACAGCGATATTGCATGGGAACCACCTTGGACCAGCTTCGTTGACGTTGCACCAACTTGACAGGGCCGATCGTGAACCCAGGTAAACCCTTGACGACTGAAACAGATAAGGCGGATGGGCCCCGGGGCGACCCGCGCGGTCGGGGTGGTAACCATGCCGTCCGCAACATAGCGTTGCAGCAAGGTTTGCGCGCCGCCTATCGCACTGTCATCGAGGAGCCCCTGCCCGACCGCTTACTGGCGCTGCTTCAACAGCTGGATGGCGATGGGCCGACGCAGTGATGCCCGATCCCGACCCGTCTGCCGATGCTGTTCCGCGGCTGGATGATGCCGCGTTCAAGACAGAATTAGCCGCAGCCATCCCGCATTTGCGTGCCTATGGCCGCAGTCTGGCCGGTGACATAGACCGCGCCGACGATCTGGTGCAGGACACGATGCTCAAGGCTTGGGCGTCACGCGAGCGCTTCGCTGCGGGCACGTCGATGAAGGCGTGGACCTTTGTGATCCTGCGCAACGTTTTTCTGTCGCAGATGCGTCGTCAGAAGTTCCACGGCGAATATGACGCGGTTGCCGCCGAACGCTGCTGGTGGCGGCGCCGCTGCAGGAAGAGGCAACGCATGTAGCGGATATCCAGCGCGCCATGCTCCAGCTGTCCGAAGATCAGCGTGAGGCGCTGATTCTGGTTGGTGCGGGCGGCATGTCCTATGAAGAGGCGGCGCGCATCTGCGACTGTGCGGTTGGGCACGATGAAAAGCCGCGTATCGCGCGCACGCACGGCGCTAGAGGCGATCATGGCGTCGGGCAAATTAGACGTACTGCGCGCCGACATGCCGCCGCCGCGTGAGGCGATGACCGCGATCATGGACCGCGTCGAAACGCTCACCGCGCGCGGCGATGCCGACAATAGCGCCAATATCGTCAGCTGAACCCTTCCCCAGCCAAAGGAACATTCCGTCATGTCCCAGCATCTCGGCCCCGCCCGCTTGCTTAGCCTGTCCTTCGCCGCATTGCTCGCCGCCTGCAGCCCGGCCGCCACCTCCGCGACGTCGGCGACGGACGATGCCAAGGCCGGAAGCAACGGCATTGATGCAACGGGCGCGCACCCCTCCACACCGCTTGCCAATGCGCCCTTTGCCGTCCAGGAAATCGCCACTTTCAACCAGCCTTGGGCCATGACCTTCCTCCCAGGCTCTCCCTACGCGCTCATCACCGAACGCGGCGGGCGCATGCTGCTGTGGCAAGAGGGCGGCGCCGTGACCCCTGTCAACGGCGTGCCGCAGGTCGCCGTCGGCGGTCAGGGCGGACTGGGCGACATCATCGTGACCGGCCCCAACAGCACCGATGGCCAAGTACCGGTTGCATTGAGCTGGGCCGAGGGGGGCGAGGGCAATTTTGGCGCGGTGGTCGCCACTGCCACATTCAGCCCATCACGCGCGGCGCTGGAAAATCTCAAGATCATCTGGCGCGCGTCGCCGAAGGTCAGCGGGCGTGGGCATTTTGGCCACCGGCTCGCGGTCGCGCCCGATGGGCAGCATTTGTTCGTAACGACGGGTGACCGCCAGAAATTCGACCCCGCGCAAGACATGAGCGGCAATTTGGGCAAGGTGCTGCGCCTGAAACTCGACGGCAGCGTGCCACAAGACAATCCCTTCGCCGACCGGCAAGGCATAACCGCGCAAATCTGGTCACTCGGCCATCGTAACCCGCTGGGCATGGCGTTCGATGACCAGGGAACGCTGTGGACGCATGAAATGGGCCCGGCGCACGGCGATGAACTCAACAAGGTCGAGCGTTCCGCCAATTACGGCTATCCAATCGTGTCCAACGGCGACCATTATGACGGCCGCGACATTCCCGATCACCCCACCCGCCCCGAATTTCGCGCGCCCGACCTGTGGTGGAACCCCGCCATTTCGCCTGCTGGCCTGGCCTTTCATGACGGCAAGGGCTTTGCCGGGTGGGGCCCTTCGCTGTTGATGGGCGGCTTATCGGGCGAAGCACTCGTCCGCATCGCGATCAAGGACGGCAAGGCGAGCAAAGCCGAACGCTGGGACATGGATGCCCGCATCCGCGAAGTCGAGACGCGCGCGGATGGCAGCATCTGGGTGCTGACCGACGGCCCGCAGGGGAAATTGCTCAAGCTCACGCCGAAGGGGTAATACCCCAAACGCATCCCGACCCCGCCTGCCCTGAGCCTGTCGAAGGGCTGTCCTTTCTTGGCAATGTTGAAAGAAAGAACGCCCCTTCGACAAGCTCAGGGTAAACGGGTTATATTTTTGGTCATGGTTCGCGACGGCGTCCCTTTATGACAATTGTTTCGCCCAACCGGGGCAAGTCGTCGACCAACGGCGGCCCAGCCACACTTGTTTATGACAATGGGGCGTCAGATACGTTCCCCTATGAAGACCGAAATTGTCACAGATACGCTGCCCGGTGCCGGGCCAGAGGGAGCCGCCCGGCCGCCCTCATGGCTGCTGCTCGCCGCTGAGCTGCGGTCGGTCGCCAGCTGGATCTTCTACCGTTTCGTTACCCGTCCGCACGACCTCCCTGACATTGGCGGCGATTTGCCGGTGATCACCATCCCCGGCTTTATGGCGAGCGATCTGGCCATGCGCCAATTGCGGTCAAGCCTTCGCGCGGCTGGGTTCCGGGCCTATGGCTGGGGCATGGGCCGCAATCGCGGGACGACTGTCGACATGCTGGACCGCATCGACGCGCGTGTTGATGAGATTATCGCGCGCGAAGGTCGGCTCCCTGCGCTCGTTGGCTGGAGCCTCGGGGGGCTGTTTGCGCGTGAATATGCCAAGGTCTATCCGCACAAGGTCGCCCGCGTAGTAACGATGGGCACCCCCTTCTCCGGCTCGCGGCGCGCCAATCACGCTTGGCGGTTGTATCAGATGGTCGCTGGCCATGATGTCGACCGCCCGCCGGTCCCGCTCCATCCGGCTGCCAAGCCGCCGGTGCCAACGGTGGCGCTGTGGTCGGCGAGCGACGGGATCGTTGCCGC
>JAAUPH010000190.1 GCA_012035435.1 Sphingopyxis sp.
CGGCCCCGGCATTTCAGGCGTCGGCGCAGGCGGCACGATTGCGGGTGGCGGCAATGGCACCAACACGTCGACCGGCGCGTCAGAGAATGACAATTTCTCGGGCAAAGCGGTCGTGCAATATGAGGTCGCTGACGACATCAACACCTATGTCAGCTACACGCGTGGCTATAAGGGTCCGGCGTTCAACGTTTTCTTCAATCACACCGCGCCCAATAACGCAGTGCCGATCGATGAAGAAACGTCGGACGCCTATGAATTCGGCATCAAGTCGCGCTTCATGGACAATAAGGCACAGCTGAACCTCGCGGTCTTCCAGGCCGATTACAAGGGGTTCCAGGCGAACAACTTCGTCCTGCTCAACGGCGCGGTCATCACCAACCTTACCAATGCCGGTACGGTCCGGACGCGCGGTTTCGAACTCGACGCCTTGCTCAGTGCGGCCGACGGGCTCGATTTCAATGCCAATGTCGCCTTTGCGGATGCCAAGGTTCGCCGGTTCAATCCGAACCCGCTGACCAACGCCCCCAGCGCGATCAACGGCACCCGTCTGCCGCTCGCGCCGAAGTGGAGCGCCAATATCGGCATGAATTATGAGGCGAGCTTGTCCAAGCTGGGCGTCGACGCGATTGCCTATTTCGGCACCAACTTCAACTGGACCGGAAAGCAGTTTTCGGATCTCGGCAATGCCGGGCCGATCGACAGCTATGGCATCTGGAATGCCAGCCTTGGCTTCTCCGATTCGGACGACAAGTATCGGTTGACCTTCCACCTCAAGAATATCACCGACAACAGCTATGTCCTCCTCAACACCAGCGCTGGCCAGCGCCTGCATATTCCGCGCGATGCGGACCGTTATGCCGGTGTTACGCTGCGCGTCGGTTTTGGCGGCAATTGATCTCCGGCCCTGCCGGACGCTCAAGCAACAGGGCCGTCGGAGCAATCCGGCGGCCCTTTGCTTGCCTGACCGGGCTCTGATGATGGGAAAGCCATAATGCGTGTACTAACGCCGCAGCTGCGCTGGTCGCTGTTTGCCCTGCTGTGCATCGCGGGGATTTTCAACGCGATGGACCGCCCGATCATTGCGATCCTGAAGCCCGATATGTCGGCCGATTTCGGCTGGGATGACAAGGATTTCGGTGATCTGGCCTTTTACACTCAGGTCGCGGCAGCCTTCTCCTTTCTGTTCACCGGTTGGTTGGTCGATCGCTTGGGTGTTCGCCGTTCGATGGTGGCGGGCGTGACCGCGTGGAGCTTTGCCGCGATGGCGCATGGCTGGGCGACCGCTATGTGGCATGTCATCGCCGCGCGCGTCGGCCTTGGCGCAACCGAGGCGGTGCAGACGCCGCTGACGATCAAAACCGTCGCGACGCTGTTCGCGCCCGATAAGCGGAGCTTTGCCTTTGGCGTGGGCACCGCCATCGCCAGCATCGGGACGATCAGTCTGCCCTTCTTCATTCCGCCGCTCGCCGCAGCGTTCGGGTGGCGCGGCGCGCTCATTTTCGGCGGTGTCGGCGGCTTGCTCGCGCTTGTCGCATGGGTTTTCCTTGCGCGAGGGGTGCAATTTAACGACGCCGCAGAGGATGAAACGCTCGATTATAATGACGATGCCGCCCCTTATGGCCCCATCCTGCGCGAACGGCGCACCTGGGCCATCTGCATCGCCAAGGCGCTGTCGGATGCGACCTGGTGGTTTATCAATTTCTGGCTCGCCGATTATTATCGCAAACAATATGGGCTGACGACCGAGCAGCTGGCGGTCCCGCTCGCCATTGCCTTTGCCGGATCGGCGCTCGGCGCACTGGCGGCGGGTTGGATTTCGACGCGGCTGCTCGAACATGGCTGGTCAGTCAACCGGGTGCGCAAGACTGTCATGCTCGTGTCCGCGCTGATCGTCACACCGCTGCCGCTGGTGCTGCAAATCGACGCTTTCTGGCCAGTTGCAATCATGATGGGTGTGGTCATGGCAGGACATCAGGGCTTTTCCCTTTCGATTTTCTCGACCATCACCGATGTTGTGCCGCGGGCCAAAGTTGGCCGGGTAACCGCGTTTGGCGCCTTTTGCGGCAATATGGGCGGGGCGGGAATTGTGAAGCTCACCGGCATTTTGGTCGCGGGCGGCACCGGGTTCATGCCCCTGTTCCTGTTCGCTGCGGTGTCCTATCTGCTCGCGCTGGCGTGGCTCCACCTGCTGCTTCCCGACATCCGCCGTGACGACGGTGCTTTGAGGACTGCCGCCGCATGAGCCGCTTGCCGCCGCCTGCTATTCCTCCCGTCGCCGATCTCTATGGCGAGTTGCTGCTCGCCGAGACGGGGCCGCAGCCGCGGCGGCTTGCCGACTATTGGCCGGGGATAGCGGTGGTTACGGCGGCGGCGCTCGCGGCGGCATGGATTGCCGATCATTATGCGGTGCCGCTGGTGCTGATGGGGCTGCTCATTGGTCTCGCGCTCAGCTTCGTGTCGCAGGACAGCCGCACGCACGCAGGCCTTGATCTGATGTCCCAGACCGCGCTGCGGTGGGGCATTGTCCTGCTCGGCGCGCGCATCACCTTTGACCAGTTCGCTGCGCTCGGCTTTGCGCCCTTTGCTGCGCTTGCCGGGATCATGTTGCTCGTGATTGCGGTTACCGTCAGCAGCGCCACGCTGTTTGGACAGAGCAAGCCCGCGGCACTGCTCGCCGGCGGGGCGACGGCGATTTGCGGCGCGTCGGCTGCGCTCGCGCTTTATGGCCTTATCGGAAAACAGGCGGTTGACCAATCGCGCTTCACGCTGACGTTGGTGGGTATCACGGTTGCCAGTGCGCTTGCCATGTCGCTGTATCCCGTACTTGCCGTGCAGCTGGGTCTGACCGATGCTCAGGCCGGCTTCCTGATCGGCGCGTCGATCCATGATGTGGCGCAGGCGATTGGCGGCGGCTTCAGCGTGTCGCCGCAGGCCGGGGAAACTGCGACCATTGTCAAACTCACCCGCGTGGCATTGCTCGCCCCGATGCTGATGCTCGCGGCCTTGTGGCTGGCGCGGCAGGGCGAAGGCGTGACGTCAAAGGGCCGGGTCTCGCTGCGCCTGCCTTGGTTTATCACGGCTTTTCTGGGGGTTGTTGCCATCGGCAGCTTTGTGGACATCCCCACCTCCGTTCGCGAGGGCGCAGCGACGGCAGCGCAGGCGTTGCTCCTGCTCGCCATTGTCGCGACCGCAATGAAGGCGCAGTTGCACCGGCTGCTGGGACAGGGGTGGCGGCCCTTTGCCCCGGTGGCGGTCGCGACACTCACCAGTTTCACGGCGTCGCTCGCTGCGGCCTTGGCGCTCTGACATGGCCGAGCATTATGATCTGGCCGTCATCGGCGGCGGCATCAACGGCGCGGGGATTGCGCGCGACGCAGCGGGGCGCGGGCTCAAAGTCGCGCTGATCGAGCGCGGTGATCTCGCGCAGGGGACGTCGTCCGCGTCGACCAAGCTGATCCACGGCGGGCTGCGCTATCTCGAACATTATGAATTTGCGCTGGTGCGTGAATCCTTGATCGAGCGTGAGCGGCTGTGGGCGATTGCTCCGCACATCATCTGGCCGCTGCGCTTTGTACTCCCCCATCTAGCCGGCGTCCGGCCGCGCTGGCTCGTCCGGCTTGGGCTGTTCCTGTACGATCATATCGGCGGGAGGAAGCGGCTGCCCGCTGCCCGCAGCCTCGATCTGACCCGCGATCCGGCGGGCCGGTCGCTAAAGCCCGAATTCAAGCGTGGTTTCGAATATAGCGATTGCTGGGTCGATGATGCGCGGCTGGTCATTCTCAACGCCCGCGATGCGGCGGCCCGAAGCGCTGCGGTGCTTACGCGTCATGACGTCACTGCGCTAAAGCGTGTTGGAAATCATTGGCAATTGACGATGCGTCGCGCCGACGGGACCATGATCAGCCTGACCGCCAGCGCCGTCGTCAACGCTGCCGGCCCGGCGGTGGCCCAGTTGCTCGACACCCAA
This sequence comes from Sphingopyxis sp., assembly GCA_012035435.1. The sequence continues at coordinate 3,968 of JAAUPH010000190.1, forward strand.
TCGCTCGCCCACAAAACCCAGGCCCGCTTGGTTCGCGGATCGCACATTGTCGTGCCCCGCAAATATGAACATGACCGCGCCTATTTCTGCCAGAACCGCGACGGGCGCATCTTCTTTGCCATCCCTTATGAGCGGGATTTCACGCTGATCGGCACGACTGACGCCGACCATGAGGGTCCGGTTGAAGGCCCGCGGGCGAGCGCAGAGGAAATCGCCTATTTGTGCGAAGGCGCGTCGCAATATTTCGTCGATCCCGTCACGCCCGACCAGATTGTGTGGAGCTATGCCGGTATTCGCCCGCTAATTGATGATGGTTCCGGCCGGCCTGAGGCAGCAACGCGCGGCTATCGGTTTGAAGTCGATACGGCGGGCGGCAAGAGTGCCCCCATCCTGTCGATTTTCGGCGGCAAGATCACCACCTATCGCCACTTGGCCGAAAGTGCGGTGGCCGAGTTGGCGCAATTCTTCCCTGCACTTGCCGGTCCCGGCTGGACGGGCGGCGCTCCGCTGCCCGGCGGCGATTGCGGGATCGATGGCATTGAAGCGGCCAAATCGGCGTTAGCGGCACGCTATCCGTGGCTGGGCGCGAGCGAGGTTGGCCGGTTATTCCACAGCTATGGCACCGATGCCGAAGTGTGGCTCAAGGGCGCGAACGACCGCGCCGCGCTCGGCCAGGATTTCGGCCATGGTCTGTCAGAGGCCGAGGTGCGCTATCTGGTGGCCCAGGAATGGGCACGGACGGCTGAGGATATCCTTTGGCGCCGCGGCAAATTGGGTTTGCGCTTCGGCGCGGCGGACGTGGCGGCGCTGGATGCCTTTGTCGAGACGCTGGTCAGTCGCGATTGAGCGCCCAGCTGACCGTCAACTCGGTCGACCGGGGCGGAATATCCAGCTTCGCCTCGCTGAAGGTCACTTTCTCATTGGGCGGCAGTATGCGCACCGGCGGTTTGATCGTCCAGCTATAGACAATGGTCCCCTGAGAATCCCGTAGTTCCGCCAGGATTGGCGGCACGCGCTGTTCTCGGTCAGTCGGGTTGATGATCGTGCCGCTGGCGGCGAAATAGATCGTGCCATCGGCCAATTGGCGATAATCCTGTGCATCGGGCAGTTCGATGATCAGGTCGGGCTCGCTCTCCATCCCCGGCAGCGCCAACCCCTGTGCCCAGCTCGGCAATCCGAAATAATAGAGCGCGCCGGTCGCAGCCAGCATCAGCGCCGCTGCGCTTGCGGCAAGGATGGTCAGCCACTTCGCCGGATTGCGGCGCGGGCGGCGGAACGGCAGCGGTGCGGGTTCCGTCGGCGCCTCGGGCGCAGGCGCAGCGCTGGCGGCGGCAAAGGCGCCCGGGGGAGGCACCGGTGGCGTCGCGGCTGCATCGCGTGCGACTGGTTCCGCCACTGGCGCAGGTTCGGGTTCCACCGCGGGCGGCGGCACCGGCGGCATGTCCGGAATGGTCCAGCCTGTCGCGACGGCCGGAATGCGGGGGCGGGTCCCGGTTCGGGGGCGGTG
>JAAUPH010000191.1 GCA_012035435.1 Sphingopyxis sp.
CCCGGCGCGCTGCGCGACGATGTCGGTGGCGCCGCTTCCCTCGCCCATGCTGGCACCCAGATCGGTGAGGGCAGCAATGCGGTCTTCGGTCGGCGGGTGGGTCGAAAATAGCCCGCCAAGCGACAGCGGGGCGATGTACAGTTGCGCTGCAGCCGGGTTACGCTGCGCCGTGCGGTTGGGAATGCGCGCGGCGGGGCCGGCGATTTTAGCGAGCGCCGACGCCAATCCGCGCGTGTTTCCGGCAATTTTCGCGCCGACCGCATCGGCGCCGAACTCGCGTGAACGGCTGATTGCCATTTGTACCAGCATTGCAGCGAAGGGCGCAACGAGAACCGCAAGCAGTCCGGCAACCCCGGCACTGCGGCTGTCACCGCGGAAAAACATGCTGAAATTGGCCAGCATCGAAATCGCGCCTGCGATGGTCGCAACCATCGTCATCACCAGCGTATCGCGGTTCTTCACATGGGCGAGCTCATGGGCCATCACGCCTTCGATCTCGTCATGGCTGAGCATTGCTAGCAGACCCGTGGTCGCGGCGACGGCCGCATTTTCGGGGTTGCGTCCGGTCGCAAAAGCGTTGGGATTGGCATCTTCCACAATGTAAACGCGCGGCATCGGAAGTTCGGCCCGCTGAGCGAGCCGGGCCACCATGTTATAGAATTGAGGATGGCTGCGCGCGTCGATCTCGATCGCACTGTGCATCCGCAACACAATCTTGTCCGCGTTCCAGTAAGTGAAGATATTCATGCCGACCGCGACCAGCAGCGCGATAACCATCCCGCTCCGCCCGCCGATTGTAAGACCCAGCGCCATGAACAACGCGGTAAGCGCTGCCAGCAACATGGTTGTTTTCAGACCATTCATCGCCATAATCCCATGGGGGCTGCAACGCGTCCCACCCTATGCGCGTCTTTATGGACAGCAGCAACAGGACAGCAAGGTGCATCGATGAATCAACCAACGAACCCGTCGCTCAGTTCCAGCGCTTTGCGTGTCCGTAGCCGTCCCGCGGCGGTGCAGGCCCCGGCACATTGGCAACCGACGGCCGCGCCCAAACCAAGCGAACCGGTGATCGAGGCCGCCGAGGATCAACCCGGCGGGCGCAATCCGGTTCGCTATGGCGATTGGGAATATAAGGGTTTGGCGATCGACTTCTGACGCTTAGCCGACTGCGGGCATTTCCGCGACCTGCGGCATTTTGCCTGCACTGACCTGTGCGGCAAAGATTTCGCGCATCAGCTGAAGCGAGAAGAGGTGTGCAAAGATCAGCGCAAGCATGCCATTCTGCGTCATCTTGCGCAGAACATCGCCGCGCAGCTCGCGCAGCTTGGCTTCGTCGACCATCTTGAAACCGCGATAAACGAAAGGCTGGGCCGCGTCCTGCACTTCGATCGACACCTCACCGTCCATCAACAGGCCGGACTTGATCAGTTCGTCCATAAATTGGCCAGTGCGCTGTCCAGCTTGCTCAAACTGCTCGCAAAAGCCCAGAATCGCCTGCGTGTGCTCGCTTGGTTGGTCACCGTTGAATAGCGGATCGCCATCGGCAAACTCGCCGATCGCCTCAGCCGTGGGGTCAAAGCACAGCGACAATTCATCGCTGTCGCGGCGCAGCTTGGCAAGGAGGAACGGGTAGCGGCGGATATAGGCCGGGACATAGACCGGGTTGATCAACTTGCCCTCTGCATCGACAAAGGTGTTCACGCCTTCGTTAAGACCCATCAGCGCCAGCGGCACCGGGTTGTCACCTGCCGAGAAGACGATGGGATAGTGGCGCGAGGCCGAGATAAATTCATCGCTGGTCAGCGGAACGGCATGCTGGTTGATCAGGAACGGCGCCTTGTCGAGCGCACGGGCGCGCCAGCTGGCGTGGTCCTGGCTCGAAAGCGGCAACAGATCCTGATAGAAAATCGGCAGATTGGCGTTTTGCGGCGCGCTGGCCATGATGAAATGCTCCGGAACTGAAGGGCTCCAGTCGCGCCGGATGCCCGAAAAAAAACGATTGCGCGCCTTATGCGCGGCGCGGTGCGAAGGCAAGGGGGATTGGGACCGCTCCCCTCACCACTAGGGTATGAGCTTGCCGGGGTTGAAAATGCCGGTTGGATCGAGCCCCGCTTTTACCCCCCGCAGCACACCCAATCTTGCCGGATCGGAGAAGCGTTCGAGCAGCGCGCGCTTCATCTGGCCGATGCCATGTTCCGCGGACAGCGATCCGCCGAGTTCGCTGACATGCGCATAAACCAGCTCGCTCACCGCCGCGCCATGTGCCGCAATCCACGCTTTGCCGTCGACGGCCAGTGGCGGCTGGACATGATGGTGGACATTGCCGTCACCCAAATGCCCAAAGCTGACAGTGCGGGTGCCGGGAAAGGCGGCGGAAAGCCGCTTGGGATTTGCTGCGATAAAGTCCGGCATGGCGTCGACCGGAACGCTGACATCATGCTGGATGGCGGGGCCGCTGGCGCGTTCGGCTTCGGAAATGGAATCACGGATGCGCCACCACGCATCGGCCTCGGCTTCCGATTTTGCGAGCGCCATGTCGGCGATCAGGCTGTCGTCCTGCGCCGCCGCTGCTAGAGTGATCAGCGCATCAACGCGCGTGGCATCGTTGGCAGCCAGCTCAATCAGCACGTGCCAGCCCTGATGATCGGGCAGGGGCGCGCGGGTGCCCGATATGTGCGTCAGCACCGCGTCGACGCAGCTTTGCGGGATGAGCTCAAATCCCTCCAGCTCGCGTCCGAAATCGGCATCCAGTCGGCGGAGTAACGTTAAAGCTGCTTCGGGGCTGGCGACGCCGACCCATGCCGTGATTCGATGGGCGATTGCGGGCACTAGGGAGAGGCGTCCAGCAGTTACAATCCCCAAGCTTCCCTCGGCGCCGCACAGCAAATGTTTGAGATCATAGCCGCGATTGTCTTTCTTGAGCGCCGCCAGCCCGTCGAAGATCGATCCGTCGGGTAGAACCGCCTCAACCCCCTGCAGCAGCGCGCGCATCGTCCCGTGGCGCAATACCTGCGTCCCGCCCGCATTGGTGGACACCAGCCCGCCAATGGTGGCCGACCCCTTGCCGCCGAGCGTCAGCGGAAAGCGCAGCCCGTGCGCGGCCACCGCCTCGTGAAGAGTTTGTAAAATTACGCCGCCATCGGCGACAACCGACTGCGATGCCGCATCGATGCTGCGAATCCGGTTCATCCGTCGAAGCGAGAGCAGCAGCTGAGTGCCGCTGTCATCGGGGTCGCCCCGCCGACCATCCCGCTGTTGCCGCCCTGGGGAACCAATGCGACATTTGCGGCGCGTGCCGCCACGACTATCGCCGCAACTTCGGACGTCGAGGCCGGGGACAGCATTGCCGCCGCGCGGCCATGATATTTGCCGCGCCAATCGGTGAGCCAGGGCTCCATCACCGCTGGATCGGTCGTACATCCCTTCGGCCCGAGCAGCTGGGCGAGCTGTTCGAGCATTTCAGGCGGCGGCGCGCGCAAATTCTTGCCGTTCAAGTTCATCATGTGTTCAAGCCATTTGCCCTAGCGCGGCAATTGGGGCAAGGTTGTCCGCAGTTGGGCGGGCCGAATGGGAGCGTTTTGAGGGTGATCGGCGAAACATTGCTGGTGGGGCTCGGATTGCTTTTTCCCGGCGCGGTGCAGACCGCCGTTCGACCCCCTGCGACTGAATTTCGGGCGGCAACGATGCTGACGCTGCCCGCAGTCGGCTCGGAGCCTGCAGGCTATTATCAAATTGTGGTCGAACGCCAATTGATCATCCGCATTCCCGCACGCCCATCGTCATTGACCAGCTTTTCCGCTGGCAACCGGGCGGATCGCCAGGCGCGAACTATACCCGTCGTGTGGCGCGAGACCAAAGCCCCCAAATGCGTGGCGGTGCGGTCGCTGCTGGGCATCCAGACGGTGCAGAGGGACAGCATCGACCTGTTGACACGTGAAAATCAGCGGCTTCGCGCTAAGCTTAAGCGGGGATGTCGTGCGGCTGACTTTTATTCGGGCTTTTACATGAAGGCGTCGAAGGATGGACGCCTCTGCGCCGACCGCGATGCGCTGCACGCGCGATCAGGGGCCGAGTGCGAAGTTGAGAAATTTCGCCTGATGGTGCCGGTGCGTCAGGAGAGTTGAGCCCCGCCGCCTTCGAATTTTCCCGTTTTCCTTGACTTTTGGTAGCCAAGCGCCATAGCGCGCAGCAGCATCCGACCCGGTGCGACTCCATGCCGAAATCCCGTTGCGGGGCGCGGCTTTCCGGAAACCAGCTGTTTATGAAATTTGCCGACCTCGGCCTGTCCGACGAATTGCTAAAGGCAATTGACGAATCGGGATATAGTGAAGCCACGCCGATACAGGCCGGGGCCATCCCACCCGTATTGATGATGCGCGATATGATCGGCATCGCGCAGACGGGGACAGGCAAAACCGCGTCGTTCGTGTTGCCGATGATCGACATTTTGGCCCATGGTCGCGCGCGGGCCCGTATGCCCCGCTCGTTGATCCTCGAACCGACGCGCGAACTCGCTGCGCAGGTCGCCGAGAATTTCGAGAAATATGGCAAGTACCACAAGCTTTCGATGGCGCTGCTGATCGGCGGCGTGCAGATGGGCGATCAGGTCAAGGCGCTGGAAAAGGGCGTCGACGTGCTGATCGCGACGCCGGGCCGGTTGATGGACCTGTTCGAGCGCGGCAAGATTCTGCTGACCGGTTGCAATCTGCTGGTAATCGATGAAGCTGATCGGATGCTCGATATGGGCTTCATCCCGGACATCGAGCATATTTGCACCAAGCTGCCGACGAGCCGGCAGACATTGCTGTTTTCGGCCACCATGCCGCCGCCAATCAAGAAACTGGCGGACAAGTTTCTCAACAATCCGAAGATGGTCGAAGTAGCCCGCCCCGCATCGACGAACGAGAATATCGCCCAGCATCTGATCAAGACCAGCGAGCGTTCCAAGCGTGAGGTGCTCCGCCGCCTGATCGATGCCGAGCGCGTCCATACCGCCATCATCTTTTGCAACCGCAAGACGACGGTTCGCGATCTGGCCAAGGATCTGAAGAGCAAGGGCTATCGCGCCGGCGAAATTCATGGCGACATGGATCAATCGTCGCGCATCGCCGAACTTGATCGGTTTAAGTCAGGCGATATCAACATATTGGTCGCATCGGACGTTGCGGCGCGCGGGCTTGACGTCAAGGGCGTCAGCCATGTGTTTAATTTTGATGCGCCATGGCATCCTGATGACTATGTCCACAGGATTGGCCGCACAGGCCGAGCCGGAGCGAAGGGCCGAGCTTTCACGCTGATTACGCCTGCCGATGCCGAAGCGGTTGACAATATTCAGAAACTGACGGGGCAGAATATTCCGAGCTTCAGCGTCGATCCGGCGGCAAGTGGGTGGCGGTGAGCCCGCACCCAAGGCGCGGACTGAACGCGCCCCGCGTGAAGAATCGGGCACGCGCCGCGAACGCAGCGATGCC
>JAAUPH010000192.1 GCA_012035435.1 Sphingopyxis sp.
ACTCGATATGCACGGTCAATGACCTGTTGAGAGCGGACATGAAAGTGGCCCGCAAATTCTAGGGCCGCCATCATAGCGCGCGAATAACAATTCTCGGCGTCGTTGTCACGGGCAGGCAAACGAAGCTTGGGATCGACAAACTGGACCCACAGCTTTGTTAATACCTGAAGGTGTCGAATGATTTCCGTTTCGACGCCAACGCCAGGTCGACCGCCCTTCTCGTCGTCCATAGTAAATCGATGTATCCCATCGTTAGTCTCTTCGATGTTTGTCTTATACACATCGCGCATTGAACTCCATATCGAAATTGACTCTGATATTGACTTCTCGAATTTTTCAAAAAATTCCTTCAATTCTCTCTCAAAAATTACAGATGGATATTCCTGGATTTTGATTACGTCGTTTGTTGTTGACATATGCTGATTGTACGCCGGCAAAAGGCTCGCGAGACTCAATCGAAGCGCGTTTAGACGCTCAAGCTCAAAATCGACCGCCAGCAAAATGTCGCTCTCCCGTTCGTGTCGGCTCAACTCCATGCGCACGAAGTGGCTGAATTTCACCAAGTCCTCGGAGAAGGAAGTGCTGCCATCTTCATGTTTGAGGATCAGACTTGAACGGTGGCCGATGGCCTCTTCAATGATGGTCTTTATCTTGCCTCGTCTGATCCTTCCTTCATCACTGGTGGATGAGGGATGCCGACCATCCAACAGCTCGGCCAAGAACTCCCTTTCGGTCGCAAACACCGTTGGGTCAAATTCATCGCCTTGACGGAACAATCCCAATATCTTCTCTTGACGCTCGGCCCACGGTGCGTCCGAATAAAGAGTTGGAAGAACCATATTGCGGAGTGCGACAAGGATCTCGTTTGAACGTGCGCTCAGTATGGTTGTCATCTCTAATCAACTATTCCCTTTTTCAGACCAAGAAAAACAGTAATCAGCCCACTCTTGCATCATCGGCCTGCGCTTTTCGACTGCTGTCATGCGGCGGTAAGCAGCGTTGGTTTTGCTTTTCAAACCATGTGCAAGTGCGAAATCCGCCAATGCAGGGCTGAATGCAGTTTCCTCTGCGATCCAATCCGTGAAAGTCGACCGAAATCCATGGACTGTTTCCGTATGCCCCATGTCCTTCAGAACCTTCAACATGGTTATATTGCTGATGGGACGATCCATCGAGGAGCCTGGGAATACAAAATCGCAGACTTGTTTGCCCTTCAGCTCGGTCAGCAGCTCGACGAGCTGAAGTGAGAGCGGCACACTGTGTGCAACCCCGCGTTTCATGCGCTCCTTGGGGATCGTCCATACAGGCTTTTCACCAAGGTCGAGCTCGTCCCAACGAGCACCGATGACTTCGCCTGTCCGGCAGGCAGTAAGAATCGCGAATTGAAGAGCCTTTGCACCAATCGTCTGCTTTTGCCGCAGGGTGGCGAACACCCGGGGCAATTCGGCGTATCCGATAGCGCTGAAATGGGCTTCATTTCGAAGGCGATGGGTCGTCGGCAATATGGCGTCCAGATTGCCTCGCCAGCGCGCGGGATTCTCTCCGTTCCGCCAGCCTTGGACGCGCGCAAACTCCAGTACGCGTTCCAGGCGCCCACGAATGCGATACGCCGTCTCGGCCTTGGTGTGCCAGATGGGCTGCACGACGCCAAGCACATCGCTCAGGCTGATGGTGTCGATCGGCCGTTCGTGAAGCGAGGCGCAGTAGGCGGGCCCGAGCGTCATTCGCCATTGTTCGCGATGCTTCTGATTCTTGAACGCGGCCTCGATTGAATTGATATACGCAGTTGCGACTTCACCGAATGTCCGGGCGGCAAGCGCCGGAAGCACGATGTTGTTTTGGGAAATATCCGCTCCTTGGTGGGCGGTCTTCCGCAACTTCTCGGCGCGCTGGCGCGCCTGCGCCAAGCCCAACAATGGGTACGCGCCCAAACCAACTTCCGTTGCTTTTCCGCCCCTTACAACTCGGAATGAGAACGATTTGGAGCCGGAGTTCGAAACCCGCACATAGAGGCCATCGCCGTCGGAATAGCGCCCAGGCGAGCGTAACGACTGAATCCGTCGATCGGATAACTTATTGATAGTACGCGACAACGTCGGCCCCTGATCCCATTTTGCGTTAAACGTTCCGGAGAACTCGGTTCCGTATAGAATATGGGATCCATCACAGCACTAGTCAAGGTCCTTCTCAGCCGTTAACGTCCTTCGTGAAGGTGGCTGTGAACAAACAATGAAAAGCAAAGTGAAAGATTGGTGGTTGGTCGCCGAAGCTGCGATCCAAAAACTGCCGGCAGATTTCGATTTTGGCGATAGGCTCTGGCAACTGCGCGAAACTGCTTTTGACCTTGGCGTTCAGCCAGAGTCGCTGAGAAAATATATCACGGTTTATCGATTTGTTTCTGCCCTCGAAGAACGACACGCAGATCGTGCAGCATATCTTAAATCGCTACCGGTGGTGGCTGCTGAAGCGTTCAAGAGGTGGGCTGAAAGGGATTTTTCAGCAGCTTTGGCTGCGACGAAAACAGCCGAGACTCGAAAGCTTACCGCACGTATCATCATTCAAGAGGAACGCATTAGCCGGAATGTCTTTGCACTTGCAACGATTGGGCAGGTGTCCAGCCTTCGATCCCTGATGGAGGCCAACCTCCACGCTTTGAACTGTGTCGAGAGCGACAGAAATCTCACGCCGCGCATTCCGGCACTGTTTGATATCGGCGTTGATAGACTCGCCAGCCCGCCTGACAACTCAACAATGGCTTGGTGCGGCGTAGGGTGGTTAGCGAATGGCACCCGGTTCCCCGCTCCCGATGGCGCGGCGGCTTCAGGATTGAGTCCCCAAGGCTCATTGAGTGCGACCGGCAGTTCGATTGGCTCAAGCCAACAACTCAAGCTTGCAATAATTGACGTGCCGGAAAGGGCCGACAGCAGGCCATATTCGAGCCAGGCGGGCTCAGTGATTGCTAAAGCCATGCTGGCCAGTCGATCTGTATTCCTGGTGCTTATCAATCTTCCGGAACGAGCGGCATGGGAAGAATATCTCGACCATGCCCCACCAACGGATATCGACTCACCACAATCAGGATCACTGCGCTCCATCGTTATAGAGAGGCTTGATCGCGGTAGCCATCTTGCCTGGCAACGAGAGATAATCGAGAAGGCGTGGCTTGCCAGCGCACCTTTGGGTGGGCATGTCGTCATGTCGCATCCCGGCATTTGGCACGACGTATGTTCACCAAGTGTATGCCATAGCCGCGCCGCAAAGGTTATTCTGGCTGGCTGCATTCATCCCGCAGCTCGGCATGTGCGCGTGTCGGTCTGAGTCCACTCCCATGTCCACTTTGTGCACGGATATGGCTGGAAACTGCTGGATTTGTGTGGATGCTACTCATTATGAAAACATAATGAAATCAATAGCATAAGACAGGGGTGGACATCATTTTATCGGACTCCCTCTCCGCCACTGCCCAATAAAATCAATAGCTTAGCATGTTGTTGGGCGCCCGTAGAGTCGAAGCGGATTAGCGGCTCAACACCTCCGGCTCAGGGTCAAGTCTCAAAAAGCGCTTATGCGCCAGGGACTTGAAGCATGTCAGACGTCTCCGCCGGCCCAAAGCCCGCCCCTGAAAATGTACACGGCAATGTACACGGTAATGTACACGGTGAACGGGCCCCGAAATCCGCCCCGGCTGGCATCGCACAGCCACGGATCCACCGGCCGAAAATCCGCCATTTGACTCAATCTGTGGATGGATGGGTCTACCAGCGCCGCGCCCCGCGGCTCTTTGCATCGCACCAGTATAGTCTGACGTTCAGAAAGAGGATCGGCGTCCGCAACGTGGCCGACGCGCGTCAGGTTGCCGCGAAACTCGACCGTCTGGTCGACGCGCTGGTCTTTGCCGCACAGGAGTTTCATGGGCCGATGATGGATATGAAGGACATTGCTGCAAGCCTGGATGAGAAGGTCCTTGCCTTCATGCTCGACAAGATGGACGCCGCATTCCGTGCCAGCGTCGACACGTTGCTCGACACCGGATTTAACGACCCGGCTCAGGAAAGCGCAGTCATTGTCAACTGCCTCGACAGGTTTAGGGCGGACATGAAGGCCTTCGCGGGTTCGTCATTTGTCGCCGCGGCGGAAGCGCAGAGCTTTGTTGCCTCACTCCGCTCAACAGCGGCGACAGCCATTGGCAACTACGACCGATCATTGAATAACGCCGAGCTTAACATGATCGGCGTTAACAACCGCTCGTTCGGCGACCTGGTCGATGCGCTGGGTCGCACCGCGACCGGGGACGCGGTCATTGAGGCCGGTATGGGCGCGTTTCTTGAGGCAACCTTCGGCTCGGAAGAGTTTGATGCATTTGTGGCCCGAGCCAAGAGCGAAGAGGCGGTCAAGCAGGCGCTCGCGCGCCGAAGCGGCATCTCGTTCATCCCTAACGCGCCCGGCATGCGGCCGATCCCCATGACGATGGTTCGGCCACGGGCACAGACCCATGAGTGGTTGTCGGCAACAAGCCAAAGTCAGTTTGATGGCGGCGTGCCAGCAACGCCAGCCGTGCCATCGAGGGCGGTTGGCCTCCAACCGGGCCAGGATGATCACTCCGCCAGGATGGTCGACGCGGCGACCCAATCGGTTGAACTGCCAAGGTTCTTGGGTGTTCCAGATCGCAGCTACGCACAGCGTCAGCCATCGAAAGTGAAACTATTTTCAGTTGCCGCGGCTGAGTATCTCGCCAAGCGGGAGCAGGATCGCGGCCTGCCTGCCGGAGCCACACTGCCTAAGTCCGATCGGGAAGCGAGTCCGGCATTGAACGGGCTGAAGCATGAGCCCAACAAGACCCGAGACCTAACGACACTGCGTCGCGCGCCTCGATATTCATGGAATTGATCGGCGATCATCCACTTGATCAGTATTCGAAGAGTGACATCGATTTCTACATTCATTGCTTGCGTTATTTGCCACCAGATGCCTTTGAACGCGACATAGCCAGGGCCGGAAACTGGCGCACCTATCTTGAGACCCAGGAGGACCTCGACAGCGGCGAGCCAGTCGGAAAGACCATGGGCTTCAAGACCGTCGAAGACGGCTATCTGGCCGGGATTCGTCCGATATTCAGAGAAAACCCACTCGAAGACCGTATGATCGATCCAATCGCGCTCATCAATTCTGACTACAAGAAGAAATTCGGGAGATCCCAATCACGCGAGTATTTCAGCGATGCACAGTTGAGAGCCTGATTGGAAATTATGGTGAGTGATTTCAGCGGGTTATCTTGTCTCTGATTTGCTGAATCGGAGAACTGGGATGCCCTGGACCAAAATCACTCGCCGAGACCATGACCGAAGCGACCTGCGCTACGCAAGCGATTGCCGCGATGAAGAGTGGAAATTGATTGCCCCTGTCGTCATGCAACGATCCAAGATTGGCCGTCCGCG
>JAAUPH010000193.1 GCA_012035435.1 Sphingopyxis sp.
CGATATTGCCGCGGTCGAGCGCCATCTTGCCGAACTTTTGGGTGTGCCGGTCAATATTGCCTATCAAGGCGCTGGGGCTGGCGCGCTGACCTTGCGGTTTGCGACGCTCGATCAACTCGACATGATCTGCCAGCGATTGAGCGGCGAATCGATCTGATCGGCGCCGTGGGTTGAACCCACCGAATCGGATGGAATCGGGTTACCGACCTGCAATGTAAATCGATTGCGAGTGACGCGCTCGCGCACGGGATGGATCGTAACCCGTTGTAAGATAATCGTTATGCCGAAAATACGGGGCTGGATGCTAAGCCGCTGTTAACTAGTTTCGCAGGGAAAATCGGAACCACTTTGCACCTAAATGGCCCCTCGAATGGGGTGGGATTTCCATTCGCCACTTTTTTAAAGGGACCACTTTATGGGCAAGATGTTTTTCAAGCGCGCCGTCGTTGGCGCAGCGGTTGCAGCAGTTGCGCTGAGCGCGGGTACGGCCCATGCGGCGTCGGCCACCGGCACGGCCAAGGCGAAGATCCTTCGTCAGATCACGCTGACCAACACCAGCGATCTTGAGTTCGCGACCGTCATCAGCGGCGCGACCGCGTCGGACGTCCAGGTTACGACCGTCGGCGCAGTGACCTGCGGCGCCACCCTGACCTGCACGGGCACCACCACAGCGGCCAATTTCAACGTTCAGGGGACCAACGGCGCTGTCGTTCTGGTCGGCGGTGATGCATCGGTGACGCTGAACGGCTCGCTGGGCGGCACGATGAACGTGACGCTGGATTACTCGGACACGTCGGTTACGCTCGCCAATTCCGGCCCGACCGGCGGCAGCTTTCAGGTGGGCGGCTTGCTGCAAGTCGGCGCAAACCAGGCATCGGGTGACTATACCGGCACGTTCAACGTAACCGCCAACTATCAGTAAGTCTGTGGTAGAAAGCGCTTTAGTGGCCCGCAAGGGCTCGGGCGCTGCCATTGAAACAGTTGGGGAGCCAGTGGCCCAGCGCCGTTGGCTCCCCTTGTTTTTGGGTTGTCGCAGCGGTCCGGAAATATGCTTAGCAAAATATCAACCATAAGCGGGCATCCCGGGCAGGAGCGCGCCCGTCTGTTTCTGGCGACGCATCCCGCTCGTTGGAGAGTTTCGATGATTCGCCCCCGTTTGACCGCTTTTTTCTTTGCGCTCGCCATTGGCCTGACCGCGCCTGTCCATGCTACGGGCGACCTGCTGATCGCACCGACCCGCGTTGTGCTCGACGGTTCGCGCGGCACCGAAGTGGTGCTCAACAATATCGGCAGCGCGCCCGCGACATATCGCATCTCGCTTGAGCTGAAGCGGATGACGCCTGAAGGCGGTCTGACAGAAATCGAAGAGCAGGACGCCAATGCCGTCGAACGCGCCGCGCTCGATATGATCAGCTTCTCGCCGCGCCGCGTTACGTTGCCACCCAATCAGCCGCAGGTGATCCGCGTCGGCGTGCGCCCGCCCGAAGGCCTGCCGCCGGGCGAATATCGCGCACATATGCTGTTCCGCGCCATCCCCGATACGGTCGCTGCAACCGACCGGGCAGCCGCCACGCCCGGTAGCGTGTCGATCGCGCTGACCCCCATTTATGGAATCACCATCCCGATCATCGTCCGCGTCGGCGACCTGTCAGCCACCGCCAGCATCGGCAAGGCATGGATTGACGAAGAGGCTGGCGAGCCGCATTTCGCCTTTGATCTTGCCCGCACCGGCAATCGCTCGGTCTATGGCGATATCGAAGTCACGCGTCCCGGAGTGAAGGAACCCTTGTTCCTCGCCCGCGGCATCGCCGTATATCCAGAAGTTGGCGCGCGCAAAGTGTCGATCCCGGTCCCGCCGGAGGTCGCCGCCACGCTCAAGGGACCGGTCAAGATCCGCTACACCGAAGACCGCGAACTGGGCGGCGGCACGATCAGTGAAACGAGCCTGACGGTCCAATAGGCGCGCGCCGCACGTCGGCGAACGGCCTATGGCTGCGAGCAATCTCTTGAACTGGGGCCGGATTACCGGCCTGACCGCCATCGCGCTGATCGGGTTTCGCCCGGTCGGCGCACTTGCGGTTGAAGCGGGCAAAGCGCCGCCCGCGCCGCCCGGCACCGACGGGTGGCAGGCGAACCAGGACGATCAGTGGTTGTTTGACTTGCGGTCGGGCCAATATCGGCTGGGTGAGGGCGTGCGCGGCTATCAAACGCCTGAGGGTATGTGCGTCGACATGGCCGATATGGTCATGGGGCTCGACCTGCCCATCCGAATCGACAAAAAGTTGCGCCGCGCAACCGGCTGGCTGTTCGACGAGCGTCGGACGCTTACGGTCGACCGTGATGCCGGTGCGGTACGCGTGGGCAGCCGTAGCTTCAAAATCGCGCCAGGCACGATCCGCGATACGCCAGAGGGCTGGTGCGTTCAGGTCAAGCAGCTTGGCGAATGGCTTGAACTGCCATTGGTGATCGATCAATCGAACGCGGTTGTCCGCATCGATTCCAAAGAGAAGCTGCCGTTTCAGCTCGCGGCCGAACGCCGCGCGCGCGCCGCCGGGCTGCGACCCCCGCAAAGCTTTGATCTGGCCAAACTACCCGCGGCCGAGCGGCCATATAAAATGTGGCAGCTCCCCTCGATCGATGTCGCGGCATCGCTTGCTTATGTGAACGATCGGCGCGGAAAGGCGCTGCTCAACGCACGCTATGAGGTTTTCGCCTCAGGCGAACTCCTGGGTTCAAGCGTGGACGCCCGCCTGTCTTCGGACGAACATGGCCTGCCCGAGAGCCTGCGCGTCCGGGCCTATCGCTCTGATCCCACTGGCAATTTGCTAGGGCCGATGCACGCCACCCATTATGCGCTGGGCGATGTCAGCCTGCTGGGGACCGGTTTGGTATCTCAGAACAGCGCCGGGCGCGGCGCCGTGGTCACCAACCGCCCCATTGAACGGCCTGAAAATTTTGATCGCACCAATTTTCGCGGCGACCTGCCTGCCGGCTGGGATGCGGAACTGTATCGCAACGGCCAGCTGCTTGCCTTTGCGACGCCCAACGGCGCGGGGCGCTATGAATTCCTCGATGTTCCGCTGAACTATGGCAATAATCGCTTCGAAATCGTGCTGTATGGCCCGCAAGGGCAGGTGCGGCGCGAAATCAAGCAATTGGCGGTGGGCCTGGACAGCATCCCGCCGCGCCAGACCTGGTATTGGGCGGGGATTGCCCAAGAAAATACCGATCTCATCAATTTGGGGCGGCAACAGGGGCCGTTTCGGCGTGGCTGGCGGGGAACGGCCGGGATCGAACGCGGCCTGGATACGCGGACGTCCATTGCCGCTTATGGCCACAGCCTGCTGATCGAGAATGTTCGGCGCGACTATGGCGAAGTCGCCATCCGCCGGTCGATCGGGCCGACCTTGCTCGAAGTGGCCGGTGCTTATGCGTCCGATGGCGGCGCTGCGGTGCGGGCAGGGTGGCTCGCCGGGTTCGACAATACGCAGGTGCGCGTCGAGGCGCTGCGCGGCTTTGGCGGCTTCGTCTCGGACCGGTTGATCAACGGTATCAGCGGCAGCTATTCGGTTGGCGTCGATCAATCGGTGCAACTGGGCCAGACCATCTTGCCGCTGCATTTCGACTTGCGGCACGTAACCCGCACCTCGGGCGGCAGCAGCGTTGAAGCGACCGCGCGGGCGTCGGTTGGTTTCCGCCGAATCAATTTGACAGGCCAGCTCGACTGGCTGCGCAGCAATGCGCCCTTTGGCCCCGATCCGCCGGACCGGGTGACCGCTCGTTTGCTGGCCAATGCTTCCATCGGACGTCTCCGCCTGCGCGGAGAGGCGCAATTTGTGCTGTCCGGCGCCGCGGCAGACACGCGCTTTGGCATGATTGGGCGAATGGGGCCGCCGAGGCAGGAACGGGGAATGGCGCGCGAGCTCGGCTATGATGGCGGGCTCGATCGCTATCGCGCGGGCGTCGGTTATACGCGCAGGTTCAAACAGATAGAGGTCACCGCTAGTGGCGAGGCAGCGAGCGATGGATCGCTTGCGGCTTCGCTTGCGGTTGCCTTCAGCATCGGGCCCAAAGGGCGCGACAACGGCCTGCGCGTCTCGCGTGAACGGCTTGCGAGTCAAGGGCAAGTCGATGTTCTGGTATGGCAGGACAATAATGCCGACGGTGTCCGCCAGGATCACGAGCCGTTGATGCCCAAGGTCGAACTGACCGCGGGAAATAATTTCGTCGAAGCCGCCACCGATGCTGAGGGGCGGGCGATGATCGACGGGCTGGAGCCGTTCCGCCCGGTGATGATTGGCATCGATGCGGGCAGTCTGCCCAATCCTTATGTCCAACCCGCCTTGCCCGGTGTCGTCGTGACCCCGCGGCCTGGCGTCGCGACGTTGGTCGCGCTGCCGCTGGTGGCGGCGGGCGATATCGACGGCAAATTGGTCCGCGGCAGCGGCACCCCGATCGAAGGCATCGCGCTTGAGTTGATCGACGTCGAAGGCCGCGTTCGCGCCACGACACTCAGCGAATTTGATGGCTATTTCCTGTTCGAAGGCGTTGCCTATGGCCGCTATGTCGTGCGTATCGCGCGCGCCTCGGCGCAGGCATCCCGGCTTGATCCCGGCTTTTCCATCGCTGCCACTCCTGGACCCGACAGTCCACGCGCGCGGCTCGGCACATTGACGCTCCAGCCCGGCGCGCCGCACGCGCCGCCTTGTAGTTGTCGTCGGAAAGCAGTCGGAGCGGACCTTGGAGATGTACGGCCGGCGTCTCATCTGAGTACACCCTGCCGAGCCGCATCGGCCAGGCGAAGAAGAAGCCGCCGGCCAAAAAAACGCCCGCGAAGAAGAAGGCGCAGCCCTGCACGCGCTTCAGGCCTGGATAGCGGGTTTCGTAATCGAGTATGAACTTGTCGACCTTGACCTCGCGTTTGCGCGCACGGGAGGACAGGATGAAGGTGCCCTGTATCCATGTCGTCATCAGCGCCATCAGCAGCGTCTGCAGCCCGACCAGGATCGTCACTGGAAATTGCGTCAGCACCGCGAGCCGCGGGCGGATCAGATATTCGATCCGCTTGAGCATCGGCGCCGTCACCCGCACCGATTGGCGCGAAAAGTCGAAGCTGACATAGCCTGACTTGGCTTTCTTCGTCGCTTTGAAAGAATTGGCTTTTTCTTGAGCCACCCCGATGAAGACCACTCCTTCGGTTTGGCTGAATTTCTGCCGATACTCGGCCGCCACATCGTCTTTTCGTTGTTTCGGCTCAAAATGGACGATAGGTACCTGGTGCTGTTGGGCAAAAGTCTTGACCGCTTGGTGAAACTGCTGTCCAATCTGTCCTAACAAAGCCGGCGAAGGAATCACATGACCTCGATGCTTGGTCAGAAAATTGACCAGTTGCCCGGACACTTGTAAGTTTGGAATGTAACC
>JAAUPH010000194.1 GCA_012035435.1 Sphingopyxis sp.
AGGCGGGTGAATTGCTTCTGCTCGTGGCCACGACGGTGATCGAGGTTGGCGTCGATGTGCCGGCCGCCAGCTTGATGATCATCGAGCATGCCGACCGCTTCGGCCTCGCCCAGCTGCACCAGTTGCGCGGCCGGGTGGGGCGGGGGAGCGCGCAGTCGGTCTGTTTGCTGCTGCGGTCGGGTGCTTTGTCCGAAACCGCGCGCGAGCGGCTCGCGCTGATGCGCGAGACCAATGATGGCTTTGTGATTGCAGAGAAAGATCTGGAACTGCGCGGGGGCGGTGAACTGTTGGGGCTGAAGCAATCGGGCGATGCCGATTACCGGCTGGCGACCCCCGAACAGCTCGTTCGGCTGCTGCCGGTCGCGCATGATGATGCCCGCCTGTTCGTTGAGCGCGACGGCGGGCTTAATGGCGCCCGCGGGGATGCGATGCGCCAGTGTCTCTATTTGTTTGAACGCGATGCCGCGGTTCCGCTGCTGCGGAGCGGGTGATTATTGCTCGGTGCGGACGCCCAACGCTTTCAGTAGCGGCAGATAGTCATGGACCGCGATCATGCGGTCGAACTGCACGCCGGTCTTGCCGCCCAGTGACCAGATCACGCGGGCGGCGATACGGCCAACGATCGGCATTTTGAAGATCACCATGTCGCCAACTTCCAGCCCGCGCTCAAAGCGCATCAGCAGGCCGTCCGCGCTGATGTTAACGCAGGTGCCGATTTCCTGGCGCCCATCGGTGAGGATGAAGGGCAGGCGGCAATAAATGTCGCTGCGCGGGGCGATGCGCTGATCAAGGCCGGTGTAAGTGGCGCGCGACGGATCGACTTTATTCATCGGAGCATGTCCCAAAGCTGTTTCGCCCGTGACTGTGCCCCCAATCACACTAACAAAGCGTTAAAATCGGCCTCGAAATCGCATCGGTTCTACGGGGTAACCAGCCCGTGGCGCTTGCTGCCCATGCTGACCGGAACCGCATTTTGCTGAGGTGCGATCCGCAGTGTCGGGTCGCGCACGACGTTACCGTCGACCTTGACCGCGCCCTCGTCGAGCTTGCGGCGGGCTTCCTTGTTGGATGCGACAAAGCCAAGATCGCGTAAGGCCTCGACATGGTGATGCCTTGCTCGCCAGGCAGCAACGCTGGGCAGATCGCCGCCAATGCGGCCTTGCTCAAAGGTTTGCGTGGCGGTTGCCGCCGCGATTTCCGCTGCCTCTGCGCCCCGGCACATCGTCGTTACTGCGTCGGCCAATATCTTCTTTGCCGCGTTGATTTCGGCGCCCTCAAGCGCCTCCAGCCGGGCAATTTCCTCCAGCGGCAGATCGGTGAACAGCCGCAGGAACTTGCCGACATCGCGGTCGTCGCTGTTGCGCCAATATTGCCAGAAATCATAATGCGGCAGCGCATCATCGTTCAGCCACACCGCCCCCGCCGCGCTCTTGCCCATCTTGGCCCCGCTGGCGGTGGTCAGCAGCGGCGTCGTGACGCCATAAAGCTCGGTCCCGTCCATCCGGCGGCCAAGCTCGATGCCGCCCACAATATTGCCCCATTGGTCCGACCCGCCCATTTGCAGCCGCGCACCGTGCGACTGCGCCAGATGGCGGTAATCATAGCCCTGCAAAATCATATAGTTGAATTCAAGGAACGTCATCGGCTGTTCGCGTTCGAGCCGCAGCCGCACACTGTCAAAGGTCAACATGCGGTTCACGGTGAAATGCGTGCCCACGCTCTGAAGCAGCTCGATATAGCCAAGCTGACCCAGCCAGTCATGATTGTTGACCATCACCGCATCGCTCGGTCCGTCGCCAAAGGTCAGGAACCGATCGAAAATGGTGCGGATCGACGCGATATTCGCCTCGATCACCGCGTCGGTCAGCATCTTGCGGCTCTCGTCGCGCCCAGTGGGGTCGCCGATCCGCGTGGTGCCGCCGCCCATCAGGACAATCGGCTTGTGCCCCGCCTGTTGCAACCGGCGCAGCAGCATGATCTGAACCAGGCTGCCAACATGCAAGCTGGGCGCGGTGGCGTCGAACCCAATATAGCCCGGCACGACCTGCCGCGCGGCGAGCGCGTCAAGCCCGGCCGCATCGGTGGTCTGGTGAATATAGCCCCGCTCATCGAGCAGGCGCATCAGGCTGGATTGGTAGCTGGTCATGACGCGCGGGCGCTTAGCATGGGGTGCGGGGAAGGGCAAAGGGGGGGGTGGCCAAAGTTCACCAAAGTTCACCGCTATGTCCCCTTTTGCAGTGATTGAGCCTTTGCCCGAAAACTCCGGAACATAGCGTAAATTCAGAGGTTAGCGCATGGCCAGCGACAGGATGGCGCGGCCGATAAAGATGCAAAGGATACCGCCGAGCGCAGCGAAACTATATCCTTTGTATCTTTTGCCGGACCTGGCTGGCGGCACGCGATTGGGAAGGTGGCGCATCGAGCCGGTATAGGCAGATTGACGGCATGTAGGACAGCGCGATATGCGGGCACTGTTGGAAAATGCGCCTGCTTGGTATTGTGTCGCTTGAGTTCTCGCCAGGCACGAGGATGAGGTGCACATGATTGTCCATCAGGCACCAGGCCACACAGGTCACGCCATGCCGCGCGCACCCATCGCGCACCAGCGCCAGATATTCGGCGCGGTCATCGTCGCTGAAAAACACCGGCAGCCGCCGATTGCCCCGCTGCGTCACATGATGCGGGACAGAAGGAATGACGATGCGCGGCAGACGAGCCATCAGGCGAGAGTGGCACAAAGCCACGGCGGCGTCAATTTAGTATAGTGTCCCCGGAATTAGTGTCCCCGGAATTAATGACGGAGCGCCGTGTACGGTCTGCTCGACATGCACAATAATCCCACTCCACGTGCACTGGTCTGATTGCAAAGGGGCAGCGCTATCGGGACGGGCCTTCAAAAGGGCAGGCCAGCGCCGCACGGCGTTAAGACTCATGTGGAAAGATACATTGCGATGGCCAAGCCATCATACGTCAAAGTGATATGTTTTACGATACAACGCCATCGCTTCTGCAATGATGACTTATAGAAAGAATATATATCCAATATGTCTTTCTCTTGATTTTCCCGCCTTTTCGCCGATTTTCCATGTGCAATATGGTCAAATTGGCCAAAGCCATCAAGAACGATCATACTCGATTCGTCCGCGATGATTTCAAAAACGGACAAGAGATTTGAGTTAAACACTTCGTCGGAATATTCTCCACTTAGTATTGCTCGGCAAATAGCAATCATCGTACTTCCATCTCGCGGATTTGATTTTATCAATTCAGTGGCATGTTGGGAAAGGTGCAGACTATCGGCCATATATCACCTTTTGCTCATACACTTTCCCAGTGACCTCATTCCTAATCGCATGCACTGAGACCCGATCACCGGACTCAGTGACACGGCTCACGCTCACTTTCGAATAATCAGCCGCCTCGCCGCCATATTTTTTCGCGGCAGCTTCTGCGCCTCTAAATTCCGCCTTTGCGCCAGCACCGGCGATCACTCGACCTTCTCCAGCGGCCAAGCCTTTCAAATTGGAAACAACGGCGGAAAATCTTTGATAGGCCGCAGTCAGACCGCTTGCCACCGGTTTGAATGCTTCAGCGCCGCGCATTATGCGACCTGCGACGACCCCCAAGCGAGCCAAGATCGCGCCTTCAGGAGCGATTGCCATCGTAGCGAGGCCCAAGAACATTTTGCCCGCTTCCCGTTGCTGCTCCTTCTGCTCCGGGGTCAGTTCCTTGAAGCCGCACATCCCGGCGCTGTGCATACATCCGCCTTCCAACCCCGTCGGATCACTCCGGTTCAGCGGATCGTTTGCGACAACTGATCCGCTTGACGCGGCTCCGCCATACTGACGACGATTTTCCCAAGCGAACCGGTGGTTTACGCGCGCATGGGGCGGAAGATTTCGAACGAACGGCGGATTTGCCCTTGATGCGGTTCTGGGCCGCACAGGCGCTAGGCGCGGGAACGCGCTTCGTTCGGTCGCAAGGGCCTGCCGCAGCATCATGGGCCGCAGCCTAGCGCGCGGGGGCGACGATGCAAGCGGCTGAAGAAGAACGGTCAGGCAGCGTGCTTGGCCGCATCGATCTCGCCCACGCCGGTCAGCGTGAACGCGCCGGTGCCGGGCAGGTCGATGCGCAGTTCCAGCGTACCGCCCGCAGCCTCCACGAACCGGCGCAGGGTGGAGAGGTAGAGGTCAGTCTGGCGCTCGATCTTCACGATGGCAGGCTGCTTCACGCCAAGACTCTGGGCGATCTGCTCCTGGCTGCGCTGGGCGAGCTTGCGCAACGCCTTGAGGCCTTCAACCTCGGCCTGAAGCTGCGCGGTCCGCTCGGCGATGCGCGCCTGGCTCTCAGGCGGCATGGCGGCGATCACCTCATCGAGGGTGCGGCCCAGAACACTGGTTTTCGGCACGCTGACCTTCTTTTCGGTTGCCATGATCCTATCCTTTCAACGTCTCAAGATGCTCGGCGAACCGGGCATCGGCCTTGGCGATTAGCGCCTTGTAGAACCGTTTCTGCGCCACCCCCGCCTTGTCACCGGCCACCAGCAAGATCGCCTGCCGAGCGGTATCGAACGCGAACGCCACCCGCCACACCCCGTCATCGGCATCGAAGCGCAGTTCCTTCATGTTGGCATAGTCAGAGCCTGCCAGCGTGTCGGCATGGGGTCTGCCCAGCAACGGCCCCTGCAACTGCAAAAGCCCAGCTGTCGCAGCGAGGGCTTCACGCACCTCAAGCGGCAACTGGCCGAACTCGGCTTCGAACGCTTGATGGAAGGCAACAGTCCATGGCATGTCTCTATATAACCCTTGTGTTATAATTTGTCGAGAGGGATGAAGGCTGCGATGCTACGCATCGAGCCGGTATTTTGGGGACACACCTCACGCACGGGTGCATGGCGGTTTTCTGCGGGTTTGAGGGGATGCTATCCGCGCGCTCTTGCGGTGCGCGGGAGTCGGATTGGTGGTTTTTCGCCATTTTCGGAGCGCGCGGATAGCACGCTCTATTCAGCCTCCCCGCCTTCCGCATCGAGCGCAGCATCGAGCATGGCGCGGTCACGGGCAAGGCGCGCGCGGGGTGCGTGGCAGCATGGATCTCGGCGAGCTTGGCCGCCGATACGCGGGTGTAGATCTGGGTGGTTTCCAGACTCTCATGGCCGAGCATGGCCTGGATGAACCGGATATCGGCCCCGCCTTCGAGCATCAGCGTTGCAGCCGTGTGGCGCAGCAGGTGGCATGATCCGGGCTTGCCGACTCCGGCGGCTTCCACATAGCCACGCACTTTTTCGGACAGGCGTTTGGGTTCCAGCGCGCGGCCATCGCGGCTGAGGAACAGGTTGCCCGGATCGCGGCCCGCCACCAGACCGGGGCGCACCCGGTCGCGATAGGCGGCAAGCCACACC
>JAAUPH010000195.1 GCA_012035435.1 Sphingopyxis sp.
AATGCAGCGCTGGCCCCCGGTGGATCGTCGGGCGGGTCATCGTCTGCGATCGCGGCGCGGCTGTGTCCGGCCGCGACCGGGACCGACACGGGGCGGATCGATCCGTCAGCCCGCGGCCTTTACCGGCATCAGCGGGATCAAGCCGACCTATGGCCGCTGTTCGCGCTGGGGCATTGTGGCCTTTGCCAGCAGCCTTGATCAGGCGGGGCCGATGGCGCGCGATGTGCGCGACTGTGCGATCATGCTGGGGGCGATGGCGGGTTTTGACGCCAAGGACGCGACCTCGCTCGATATGCCGGTGCCTGAATGGGAAGCGGCGTTGTCGAGCGATTTGAAGGGCAAGCGCGTCGGCATACCAAAGGAGTATCGGCTCGACGGTATCGACGAAGATATTTCGGCGATGTGGGACAATGGCATCGCGATGCTGAAGGATGCGGGGGCAGAGGTGGTCGACATCAGCCTGCCGCACACCAAATATGCGCTGCCCGCTTACTATATCATCGCGCCGGCGGAGGCTTCGTCGAACCTCGCGCGCTATGATGGCGTACGTTATGGATTGCGCGATTTGCCCGCCAAAGAATCTGGGGGGGGGCGCAGGCCTGCAGGACATGTACGCCGCGACGCGTTCGGCCGGTTTCGGGCCTGAGGTCAAGCGGCGGATCATGATCGGCACCTATGTGCTGAGCGCCGGTTCTATGACGCTTATTATACGCAGGCACAGAAGGTCCGGGCGCTGATTGCGCGCGATTTGACGCGGCGTGGACAAGCTGCGATCTGGTGCTCGCACCGACCGCGCCAAGCGCCGCATTCGCGCTGGGCGAAAAGAGCGCTGATCCGCTGGCAATGTATCTGAACGATGTGTTCGCCGTGCCCGCATCGCTGGCTGGCCTGCCCGCCATGTCGGTGCCCGGCGCGCTGAGCCGCGATGGCCTGCCGTTGGGCTTGCAGATTATCGGGAAAGCGTTCGACGAGCAGGGCGTGCTCAATGCCGGGCTCGCGATTGAAGAGCGCGCGGGCTTTACGGCGCGGGCGGAGCGGTGGTGGTGATATGACGCAGGAAGCAAATTCTGACGAATTGTCAGCATTCGTGTCGAGCACGCTTAAGGCCATTGCCGTGGGCATTGCTGATGCTCAAGATACCCAAGTTCGTTCAGCGCACGGGACAGGGGTTTCTGGCTTCGCTGCCCCAGAAAATGTGGAGTTTGATATCGCTGTCACTGCTCGCTCCACTGGCACAGCAGGTGGAGGGCTTAAAGTTGCCGTTTTCGGCATAGGCGTGAATGCAACCGGCGAATCACCTAGTGAAAACTCTTCCATCAATCGCATTGAGTCTACTGTGCCGACGAGATTTAAGTCCACAGATGCATCAAATGTAGCAGCGCCGACACTGAGAATGAAAAAATGACCGAATATCGCATCACAGGCACCACCGGCGAGTGGGAGGTCGTGATTGGGCTGGAGGTTCATGCCCAGATCACGTCGAACGCCAAATTATTTTCGGGCGCCGCGACTGCCTTCGGGGCCGAGCCGAACACGCAGGTCTCCCTGGTCGACGCTGCGATGCCCGGCATGCTGCCCGTGCCAACCGCGAATGCATTCGCCAGGCGGTGCGCACGGGGATGGCGATTGATGCGGAGATCAATCGCTGGTCGCGGTTTGACCGCAAGAATTACTTCTATGCCGATTTGCCGCAGGGCTATCAGATTTCGCAGCTTTACCATCCGCTGGTGGGCGAAGGATCGTTGACCATCGACGCCGACGAGAAAGCGGGGATTTCCGAACCCAAAACCATCGGCATCGAGCGGATTCATGTTGAGCAGGATGCTGGCAAGCTGATGCACGATCAGCATCCCACCATGTCCTATGTCGATTTGAACCGCAGCGGCGTCGCGCTGATGGAAATCGTGTCGAAGCCCGACATGCGTTCGCCCGCCGAGGCCGGGGCCTATGTGCGCAAGCTGCGCGCGATCCTGCGCTATGTCGGCTCGTGCGACGGCAATATGGAAGAAGGATCAATGCGCGCCGACGTCAATGTTAGCGTGCGGAAGCCGGGCGAGGCGTTCGGGACGCGGACCGAGACGAAGAATGTGAACTCGGTCCGGTTCGTGATGCAAACCATCGAATATGAGGCGAAGCGGCAGGTCGAGCTGATCGAAAGCGGCGGCGCGGTGGTGCAGGAAACGCGGCTGTTCAACCCCGATACCGGCACGACGCGGACGATGCGGTCGAAGGAAGATGCGCATGATTATCGTTACTTCCCCGACCCCGATCTGTTGCCGCTGGAGCTTGACGACGCATTCCTTGACGACTGCCGCGCCAGCCTGCCTGAACTGCCTGATGCAAAGCGTGCACGCTATGAGCGCCTGGGGATTTCAGCCTATCAGGCCGATGTGCTGACCGCCGAGGTGGAAAATGCGCGCTGGTTCGACACGTTGCTCCACACCGGGACCAAGCCGGTTGCGGCGGCAAATTGGGTGACGAGCGAGTTGTTTGGAGCACTCAACCGGCTGGGCCGCGATCTGACCGACAGCCCGGTATCCCCCGAGGCAGCGGCAGAGCTGCTGGGGCTGGTCGCCGACGGCACGATTTCCAACAGCATCGCCAAGCAGGTGTTCGAGATCATGCTCGACAGCGGTGAAGGCGCAGCCGCCATCGTCGAGGCGCGCGGCCTGAAACAGACCAGCGACACCGGCGCAATCGAGGCCGAGATTGCCAAAGTGCTGGCCGCCAATGCCGACAAGGTCGAGCAGTATCGCGGCGGCAAAGAGGCTTTGTTCGGCTTTTTCGTGGGCCAGACGATGAAGGCGATGGCGGGCAAGGCCAATCCGCAAGTGGTCAACGAGCTGTTGAAAAAGGCGCTGGGCTGACCCCGGGGAAATCCGTTGCATTTTGATGTCCTTCGGATTTGACCCATTTTGCCCATGGCGGCGTCGGACAACCTTGCGATATCTTCATATCCCTTCGGCTTTCCCTCTAGCCCTAAGCAAAATGGCCTCAAACCTCGAACGCGCATTTAATAGGTCCTGACCCTAAGCCTGTCCGCGCCCCCTTGCCCCCCGCGCCCTGCCTGCTATAGGGCGGCGCGGTTTGTGCCTTTGGCCAAGCCTGAGCGGGCGTGGCGGAATTGGTAGACGCGCTGGTTTTAGGTACCAGTATCGCACGATGTGGGGGTTCGAGTCCCTTCGCCCGCACCAGTCCGATTTTGGACAGGGGCGGCGGGGCTGCCCAAGTTTTTTCGGTCGCTGCAGACATGCGGCGTTCCGGCAGGTTTGAATAAGGATTAGTGAAGGCAATGAAGACCGTCGAAACGTTGAACGAAGGGCTGAAGCGCGAATATCGCCTGACCATCACGGCCAAGGATATTGACGCGCGCGTCGATGATGAAGTCAAGGCGATGGCGCCGCAAGTGCGCATGCCCGGCTTTCGTCCCGGCAAGGTGCCCGCCAACCTGATCCGCAAGATGCATGGCGCCGGTCTGGCTCAGGACGCGCTGAACAAGGCGATCAACGACGGGGTGCAAACGCTGATCGCCAAGGAAAAGCTGCGCCCCGCGCTGCAGCCTGCGGTATCGCTGGCCGATGGCTATGAAGCTGGGAAGGACGCCGATGTGTCGGTGGCGCTGGAAGTGCTGCCGACGTTCGAACTGCCCTCGCTCGACGGATTGACGCTGGAGCGGCTGGTGGTGCCTGCGGATGATGCCGCAGTCGATGCCAAGATGGCCGAACTGGCGGGCCAGATGAAGCGCTTTGACAGCCCCGCCAAGGCCAAGAAGGCCGAAAAGGGCGATCAGGTCATTGTCGATTTCGCGGGCAGCGTTGACGGCGTGGCCTTTGACGGCGGTACTGGCGAAGATATGGCAGTCGAAATCGGCGCGGGTCAGTTGATCCCCGGTTTCGAGGACCAGTTGATTGGCGGCAAGATCGGCGACGCCCGCGAGGTGAAGGTGACCTTTCCCGCCGACTATCCGGTCGAAAATCTGAAGGGCAAAGACGCGGTCTTTGCCGTGACGGTCAAGGATGTGAAGGTCGCGGCCGAGACAAAGGCCGATGATGAGTTTGCAAAATCGCTGGGCCTGGAAAGCCTGGAAAAGCTGCGCGAACTGATGAAGGATAGCGTCGAGCAGGAGCATAATGGCCTGACGCGCACGCATATGAAGCGCAAGCTGCTCGACCAGCTTGCTGCTTCACATGATTTCGAAGTGCCGCCAACGATGGTCGAGGCCGAGTTCAACCAGATCTGGCAACAGTTGCAGCAGGAAGCGGCGCAGGAAGCCGACCCGGCCGCCGCGCTGGCCGAGCTGGAAGCGGACCGCGAAGATTATCGCAGCATCGCGGTGCGCCGCGTGCGTCTGGGCCTGCTGCTGTCCGAAATTGGTCAGGCGAACAATGTTCAGGTGAGCAGCCAAGAGATGCAGCGCTTGGTCATGCAGGCTGCGCAGCAATATCGTCAGGAAGATCGCCAGCGCTTTGTAGAATATATCCAGCAGGACGCGCTGGCTGCGGCTCAGCTGCGCGCCCCGCTGTATGAAGACAAGGTTGTCGATTTCCTGTTCGCCAAGGCTGCGGTGACCGAGCGCGAAGTGACGCGCGCGGACATTGAAGCTGCGATCGAAGCGGAAGATGATGGTCATGTCCATGGCCCCGACTTTGGCCATGACCATGGTGACGATAAGCCCGCGAAGAAGCCGGCAGCGAAAAAGCCTGCCGCGAAGAAGGCGGAAGCTGAGCCTGCGGCGGACGCCAAGCCTGCGAAGAAGGCATCGGCCAAAAAGGCTGCGGTTGCTGCGGAAGCCGCGCCTGCCGACGAGGCTGCGCCTGCTGCGAAAAAGGCTCCGGCCAAAAAGGCTGCTGCTAAGAAGTAGTCGCGCGAAGTTCGCGCCGATGTATGACAATGCGCCCTTGCTCATCCGCGTGGATGGGCGAGGGTGTTTTTTTTGAGTTGGTCGGCGACTTTTGCCTCAGGCCCTGTTTCAGTTAGATTGAAGCATCGGCACGTCGCCAATCCCCCCCCCCCTTCACGGGGATCACGAAGTTTCTGGCGGTCCGCTGACTTCCTTCCCCCAACCTTTCACCCCGCTAACAGTGCGGTTCAGCCCGGCGTCATATTGCGTGGCCTAATCCCGGTTCGACCACCACGGCCCTTGCCAACGGTGGCTGGAGTGAAGTTCATGAAGAAGATGATCGGAGCTTTGCTCATCGCTGCCACGGCGTTGACGCCGCTCGCCGTTGCCCATGGACAGAGCGATGTGCGCGAACGCGGACAGGAACGGCGCGTGGATGGCGA
Source organism: Sphingopyxis sp. (assembly GCA_012035435.1). The sequence continues at coordinate 5,284 of JAAUPH010000195.1, forward strand.
AGAGCGCGCGCCGCGTGGACCGGAGGTACGCCAGATGGACCGCCGCGAGATGCAGCGCCTGTTCCACCGCCCGTGGGTGACTT
>JAAUPH010000196.1 GCA_012035435.1 Sphingopyxis sp.
GCGGGGGCTGCGACGGAGGCAGCGCCGCCGCGCGCGATCCGGTCCACTGCCTGCTGTGCGCCCATCACGTCGGCAACGGGACCGATGATGAAGTCTTCGGTCTGCCTGTCGCCGTCACTGTCGCGGCCGATCTTGACCGCCAGTTGGAGTGTCCCTGTCCCGTCACGCTGTTCGCGGCGCTTGGCAAGGCCGATGCGGTCAGCCGGGACCGTGTCGGTCTCGAGCACGCGGCCCATGCCCAGCTTCAACACCCGCTTGCTTGTGACGACATACAGCACCCGGCCCCTCTGCAGAACAGGGCAACGGGCGCGAGAGCATCCACAAGCCGACGGCAATGAAGGGCAGGCCGAACAGCGGAAAGGCCCAGCCGATCAGGCCGGGGCCATCTTCGCCCGAGCCGGCGATCGCCATTGCAGCGATGCCTGTCCAAGCGATCGAAAACGCTGTCCACGGCACCGCGAAGACATAGATCATGAAGTCCCGCGGATCGATCTGCCCAAGATGCCATCCGTGCCACAACACGTCCTCGTCCGGGCCGAGCTCGCGTTCAAGAGCGCCGCGAAGCTGCGCCATTCTTGCGGTGTCGGGTTGCGCTGCATCCACCATGACCCCGCCTTAGCAGGACAAGGTTGTCAATGTGTGAGCGACGCCCGCATCCGGTAACGCCCGTCCTTGAAGCTGTCGAACAGCTGGCGCACCGTGGGGTGATCGATCGGCCCACCATCGGGATCAGCGATCAGGTTGCCCCTGGCTGACGTAGGCCACATAGGACGAATCGTCGTTTTCAGCGAGCAGGTGATAGAACGGCTGGTCGCGCCGGGGGCGGATGTCCTCGGGGATCGATTGGTACCACTCTTCCGAATTGGCGAAGACCGGGTCGATGTCAAACACCACCCCGCGAAAGGCAAACAGGCGGTGGCGGACCACATCGCCGATGCCAAAGCGAGCACGGATCTGGCGCGGCGCGATGATAGTGCGTCCGGCTTGGCTCGAGAAGAACTCTGCACGTTCCATTCCCGGCAATATGGACCTTCGCACGCGCAAAACAAGCGCGCTGGCGGGGGTTGTGCCAGATATGCCCGAATTTTGTGGGTGCGCAGGTCTTGGCAAGCCCAACGCCTTGGGCTAACGGGCGCGCTTCCTGTTCCCGGCCGCCCTTCGACCAGGCGGCGCAGACCGGCACAACAGGCCTCGCGGAGAGGTGGCAGAGTGGTCGAATGCGCCGCACTCGAAATGCGGTTTACCGGCAACGGTAACGTGGGTTCGAATCCCACCCTCTCCGCCATATTTCCCTTAAGCCGATGATTTCGCAAAAAAGCACTGTTTCCCGAGGGTTGCTTAGCGACTTATGCTACAATTCGTGCTACAAATGGCCCCTCTCAACAGGAGCATTTTTTGGTGGCGATGAAGCGTGTCCGAGGGTGCAGCCATCTCTACCTCAGAGGGCAATCTTATATCTATCGCCGCGCTGTCCCCTCTGATGTCAGGGCAGCATTTGGTGGCCGGAGAGAAGTGCAAAATCGTTGGGCACGACCTCGCTTGCCGAAGCGCGCCACCTCATGAATGATCAGCAGCGCCTCTTCGAGCAGACATTGTCCAATGCGCGCGGTGTGATCTCGCCAATCGAGAAAATTCACCGCCAAGTTGCACTTCCATCGGTGCAGGATATGGAGATAGCTGTCAGGCACTGGCTTGCTGGCCGAATTGAGCGTGAACGTAACGCCATCGCCGTAAAGACTGTCGACGATGAGGATGTCTACCTCGCCGATGTGCGATTGCAACAGTTGCAGTGGGACAGTGCCGCAGAGCGAGGCCCCATTAACCCGCACATCTCAACACAGTGGATTGCCGAAGGTTTAGCCGAAGAGCGCGGATGGGATTTGAAGCCGAACACTTCAGCATATCGTTCGCTGCTGCGGCTAATCAGTCGCGCGCAGTTTGAAGCAGCCGAGCGCATTCGCCAAGAATTGGAAGGCGAGACTGTTCGGGCGCTTGATCAGCGCTTCTCACCCGAGCATTACCTGTCAGACGCAAGCCGCCCGGTGGCTGGCACACCGAAGGATGCGTCCTTGAAGGGCTTGCTAGGCGGCTTCATGGCTGAGCGTAAACCAGCATCAGCCACGGTGAAGTCTTATACCCGCCAGTTCAACGCGTTCTGCGACTTTATCGGTCATGACAGCGCTGCGGCCATTTCTCCGGAAGACATAATCCGATGGAAGGAAGAGTTGCAGCAGCGGAAATCACCAAGGGGTGATCCGCTATCGGCAAAAACAATCGGCGACACATATCTTGCCGTTCTCAAGGCCGTTTTCTCGTGGGGTGTCGAGAACCACAAGCTGACCTCGAACCCTGCCGAAAAGGTGAGAATGAGGGCGGGACGCATGGCCAAACTGAGAGAGAAGGGGTTGACTGACGAAGAGGCTCTCAAGATTTTGAAGGCTACCTTGGGCGACCCTTCTGGCCGTCTTTCGCCAGAGCGTGCTGATGCAAAACGGTGGGTCCCGGTGGCTATGTGCAGTTCACCGGTGCGCGTGTGAATGAAATGACGCAGTTGCGCGCTGAGGATGTCTTTCAGATCGAAGGCATCTGGGCAGTCCGCATTACGCCAGAAGCCGGATCGGTGAAGAGTTATGAGGCCCGAGAGGTCGCACTTCACCCACAGGTGATCGACCAAGGCTTTTTGAAGTTCATTGAGGGCAAGGCAGGGCCTCTATTTTATAACCCTAAGCGCCATCGTGGCGGCTCTGCCGGAAACCCGCAGACCAAGAAAGTCGGGGAATTTTTGGCGCGCTGGGTGCGCGATCTAGGAGTTGATGATCCGAACGTTCAGCCGAACCACGGTTGGCGACATCGTTTTGCTACCTTGGCGCGACGCCATGGCATCGCCGAAGAAATAAGATACGCTATTCTTGGCCATGTCAGGGCCGATGAGGGTTTTCAATACGGCGAGAAATCTATCGTCGCTTGCGCGCGCGAGATCGCTAAGCTGCCTCGCTATGAATTGTAATGGCGGAACAAACCCCCGGCGGCTTACCAAAAAGAATGGCCATTAGGCTATTGCGTCCGGCGACTGCTCCAAGAGATTGCCATTTTTCACGCGCTCCTCATTCCGCTGCTTCGTGCACCGGGTGTATGTTTAGGAGGTGGGCGGTCTCTTCGATCAACCTCGTCCGTCGTCGTCCGGCGTTGTCATCGGGTAGGTCAGGAACGAAATCCCGAGGGTTCTGAGACGTGAGACGTCCAGTCCAGTTGTTCATTACAATCAGCTACTTGCGTTCCTGCGGTATGGGTGAGGCTTGATGCCCCTGCCATTCCTGCGCCCCATTTGTGCGAACGAGCCAAGCTGGCTGAAGAAGGAGGGCTCAAATGGCCGAAAACGGCTCCATGAGTGGATACACAGGGGGGGAAAGCGGCGTGAGAACACCCAGTGCGGATTTTGATCCCGACTTTCTCACATTAGCGAACTCGTTATATCAAAAAACCCCGTCAAACTGACATAGTGCTTGCGCTGTGGCGCGATCCTGACATAAGCGAATTCATATCGCAAAATCAGGGGCAGTTTCTGAACTATGAATCTGGCGGACTATCGTGCGGGCGAACCTGAGGAGCGGTATGAATATCGCGCGTTTCTGCCGCAGCCGATCCATCACCCCTGGGTCATTGCCGATCCCGAACTGCTGCAACTGCTTGGGCAGGCAGACCGTGCGCTGGGTGAACTCAACGCTTTCTCGCAGCTTATCCCCGATATTGCCTTCTTCATCCGGATGCATGTCGCCAAGGAAGCGACACAATCAAGCCGCATTGAGGGCACGCAGACGAATATCGAAGATGCGTTCAAAAGTGCCGACGATCTCAACCCCGAAGAGCGCGACGATTGGGGCGAGGTGCAAAACTACATTCAGGCGATCAATCATTCGATCAATCGCCTGCCCGAACTGCCGCTCTGCAATCGGCTGCTGCGTGAAACACACGCCATCCTGATGCAGGGGGTGAGAGGCGAACAAAAGATGCCCGGGGAGTTCCGGGTGAGCCAGAACTGGATCGGGGTCAGTCTCAAAAACGCGGTCTTTGTGCCTCCGCATCACGACCATGTGCCCGATCTGATGAGCGATATGGAGAAGTTCCTCCAGGACAGCACGATTGTGGTGCCGCCGCTTATCAAGATTGCCATCGCCCACTACCAGTTCGAAACGATCCACCCGTTTCTTGATGGCAATGGTCGCCTGGGGCGGCTGATGATCTCGCTCTACCTTGCGAGTGAGGGATTGCTTCACCAGCCTGCGCTTTACCTGTCTGACTATTTCGAGCGCAACAAGACCGCCTACGTCGATCATCTGATGGCGGTGCGGCAGGGCAACCATATGCGCGAATGGCTCATTTTCTTTCTCTTCGGGGTTGAGGAAACGGCGCGGGCTTCGGCCGGGGTGTTTCGAGCTATCCTGGCCTTGAAGGAGCGGATCGAGCGCGAGGTCTTGCCGCGGTTCAGCGCGCGCCGTCAGGACAACGCTCATGCTATCATGCGCAATCTGTATGCGCGCCCGATCCTCGATGTGAAGTCGGTCACAGCCATTACGGGAAGCTCGACAAACACGGCGGCGGCGCTGATCAACGATCTCGTCAGCTACGGGGTTCTGGTTGAACTGACTGGCCAACGGCGCAACCGCCTGTTTGCGTTTGACGAATATATTTCATTGTTCAGAAGGTAGCGATGACCTCTGCTCGCCCCGTCCCCGCCGTATCGTTCCAGACCGCCCGCAGCGGCGCTTCGACCAATGCCAATGAACTTGGCATGCGACCCATGCAGGAGCGCGCCTATAACAAGCGCGGCGAGCAATGCCTGCTTATCAAGTCGCCCCCGGCCTCGGTCAAGGATCTGCGCCTTCAGCCCGGATGAGAGTCGGTCTGTGTCCGAAATCTGTACCCAAATTTCAGACAATGCAGAGGCGTTGTACATCGCGGGAAAAGCAGATGGGGGCGTGCCCACCGTCTCTTTGGGCAGACGCTAACATGAGACCGGCAACGTGTTAAAGGATCAATGATTATTCTAACACGATGAAGCCAACGTGGCACTGCAATGCCAATCGCCCCCACGCGAAATCAGGCGCCGCTGCCAGCGCGACGTATGCGCGCTATAATGGTGCTCCCAACAGCGAGGGCCTGAGACGCGAGACGTCCTATCCAGTTTTCCCATCCAATCAGTCACTTGTGCCGCTTCTGCATTGGCGAGGCTTGATGCCCGGCACATTCCTGCGGTCCATTGGCACCAGAGAGCCAGACTGGCTCAGGAAGGAGGGCTCAAATGGCCGAAAACGTTTCCATGATCGGATACACCCGCGTATCGA
>JAAUPH010000197.1 GCA_012035435.1 Sphingopyxis sp.
AAGGAAGTGCTCAGCCTGATGGGCTATTTGATTCGCTTTTCGTAACACTAATGCTGCGCAGCATTAGTGTTGCGTCCTTGCAACTTTGTCTGATCAATTCCGGCGGATTCCTGAGCACACGTTGACCTTGGTCAGCGGATCGCCCAGAGCCGTCGCTATCAAAAATATAAAACGTCAACGACCGCCACCCCATGTGGCTCGCAATGGAGAATATGATGCGTAAGGTTCGCTCAATTTTGTGCGGTGCAACGATTTTGGGAGCAACATTGCTTCCGATGGCAGCTTATGCGCAAGATGCGGCTGCTGCTGATCCGGCAACCGAAGAAGCTGCTGTTGAAGAAGAAACCGGTAACGAAATCATCGTGACCGCGTCCAAGCGTGCCCAGACGCTGCAGGACACGCCGATCGCGGTGTCGGTGACGACTGCGGAGAGCATCGAAAAATCGAACGTCCGCGATTTGCTGGACATTCAGACGCTGGTTCCCAGCTTGCGCGTCGGTCAGCTGCAAAGCTCGGCCAACACCAACTTCATCATTCGCGGCTTCGGCAACGGCGCGAACAATGCCGGGATCGAACCCTCGGTCGGCGTGTTCATCGACGGCGTTTACCGCTCGCGCTCGGCTGCCCAGATTGGCGACTTGCCCAATGTGCAGCGCGTTGAAGTGCTGCGCGGCCCGCAATCGACGCTGTTCGGCAAAAACGCCTCGGCGGGGATCATCTCACTGGTCACGCAGGAGCCGAAGTTCGAATTCGGCGGTTCGGCTGAGCTGTCATATGGCAACTATAACGCGATCGTCGCGAAGGCCGACATCACCGGACCCATTTCCGACAAGCTCGCCTTCAGCCTGGCCGGCAACTATAACAAGCGGGACGGCTATGTTCGCGATCTCGGCACGGGCAGTCGTTCGAACGAGCGCGATCGCTGGGGCGTCCGCGCGCAATTGCTGCTCGAAGCCAGCGATGATTTGAAGTTCCGCCTGATCGGCGATTATGATGCCATCGACGAAATCTGCTGTGCCGTCATCAACGTCGTCGACGGCCCGACCGGCAATGCGGTCCGCGCTCTTGGCGGCCGCATCGTGTCGAACAACCCCCGCGCGTTGACGCAGTGGAGCAATTTCGATTCGACCAATGACATCAAGAATTATGGCGTCTCGGGCCACATGGATTGGTCGACCGGTCCGTTTGATATCACCGCCATCGGCGCCTATCGCGCGGTGCGCAGCTTTACCAATCAGGACTCCGATTTCACCAGCGCCGACATCATTGGCGACAACCGCAATGACACTGCGATCGATACCTATACGCTCGAAGCTCGCGTCGCGACCGACTTTGATGGTCCGATCAACTTCCTGCTCGGCGGCTTCTATTTCAAGGAAGACATTGACGTCGCATCCTCGCTGACCTTTGGCCGCGATTTCCGCAACTATGCCAACCTGCTTTCAGGGGGCGGTTATATCGCGACCGAAGCAACGCTGCGTGCCCTCAACGGCATCCCCGCCAGCGTACCGGCCTTTGGTTCGCAGGGTCTGGGCGTTTTCGAAAATTATGATTATGCGAACCGCGCCATCTCGGTATTTGGCCAGGCCGATTGGGAAATTGTCGAAGGATTGATGCTCAGCCTTGGTGGCAACTACACCAATGACCGGAAGGCTGTCGCCACCAACAACAGCACGACGGACACCTTTTCGACCATTGATCTTGTCCAGACAGGCGCCAACGCCGGTTTGCCAGCATCGATCCCGGCGGGTGTGTTCACGCCTGGTGTCCTGAATCCCCGGACGAACAGCTGCGCGGCGGTTACGTCGGCACCGGCCGCCACTCCGGCCAACCCGACACGGTCAGGCAGCTGCAACCCGTTCCTGGCCTTTGCCCCACTGCAATTTCTGCCCGGTTTTCTGAATTACCCTAATGCGGTGGAAAGCGGCAAGACGAAGGATAGCGACTTCTCGTACACCATCCGCCTCTCCTGGGAGGCGAGCGACAATATCAGCGTTTATGCAACCCATGCGACGGGGTATAAGGGCGTGTCGTTCAACCTGTCACGGGACAGCCGTCCGCTGGCGCGCGACTTTACACCGGGGTCGCCTGCGCAAGTTCCCGCACCAGCAGCTTCGCCGATCCGCACCGCGCTTGGCGCGGCGCTGCCGAACAATCTGACCACCGGAACGCGCTTTGCCAATCCGGAAGAAGCAAGCGTCTACGAACTCGGTATCAAGGGTCAGTTTGACGGCTTTGCCTTCAACGCAGCGCTCTTCGAACAGTCGCTGAAGGGTTTTCAGGGCAATGTCTTCGTCGGCACCGGCTTTGTGCTGTCGAACGCTGAAAAGCAGTCGGTGCGCGGTCTTGAGCTCGACGCGTCGATCTCGCCGGTCCGCAACCTGACTTTCACCACCGCGCTCACCTATCTCGACGCCGAGTTCGACCGATACACGGGCGGTTCGAGTCTGGTGCCGGGCAGCTTTGCCACGGTGCCGGTGGACCTGACGGGCGAACGGCGGCCGGCATCCCGGAATATTCCTTGAGCTTCAGCGGCAGCTATACCGCAGAGCTTGGCGGCGGGACCGAGCTGACCTTCTACAGCGACTATAAGCATGACAGCAATGTCATCATTGCGCAGGGCCTGCCGCAGTATAAGCGCGACGTGCAAAACCTGAGCGCGTCGGTCACGCTGGCGCTCGACAGCGGGCTCAGCGTTAGCCTGTGGGGCCGCAACCTCACCAACGACAGCTATATCACGACGCTGTTCCCTGGTGTGGCGCAGGCCGGTACGCTGTCCGGCTACCGCAATCAGCCGCGCACCTATGGCATCGCGGCCAAATATAAGTTCTGATCCCGCGTCAGACTGAATCGAACAATTGGGGCGGGCCAGCAATGGTCCGCCCCTTTGTTTGCGTCGCGCGTGACAATGTCCTAACAGCCGCGGGATTGATCACGGGGGGCGGGGGACAAATGGCGTTACCGGATCGGGCACCCCAGGGGCCTTTGATAGCCTTTTCCGACCGTCTGATGCTGCACCCGGTGCGCGCAGTGCCCCTAGCGTTTCTGGTGATTGCCGCGTTCGGGACGCTGCTTTTGATGCTCCCCGCCGCCGCGCACAGCGGGACGGCGACGCCATGGCTCGACGCGCTGTTCACTGCCGTGTCGGCGCTGTGCGTGACGGGACTGGTCACGCTCGACACTGGCACCCATTGGTCGGGTTTTGGCCAGGCGGTGATCCTGTTCCTGATCCAGATTGGCGGGCTGGGCCTGATGCTGATCGCGACTTTGCTCGCCAGTCTGATCTGGTCGCGGCTGTCGTTGGCGCAAATGCGCCGGACCGGCGCCGAAAATGTCGGCATGGCCACATCGGCACAGATCAAGCCCGCAGCGCGGCTGATCGTCACGGCCGCGCTGGTGGTGGAACTGGTTGTCGCGCTGATCCTTGGATGGCGGTTCTGGGGCAATTATGGGCTCGATCCGCTAGCGGCGGCATGGTCGGGGCTGTTCCATGCGGTATCGGCCTATAACAATGCCGGTTTCGGGCTGAACGCTGACAGCGCCATGGCGTGGTCGGGCGATCCGGTGATGCTGGCGGCGCTGGCCATCGCCATCATTGTCGGCGGGCTTGGCCTGCCGCTGCTGTGGGACATGCGCGACAACAGCATCGCCCGGCGCAGCCGCTGGTCGCTGCACAGCAAGATTACCGCGACCGGCATCATTCTGCTGCTGCTGGCGGGCTTTATCGGCACCGCCGTCTTTGAATGGAACGGCGCGCTGGCGGGACAAACGCCGTTGCAAAAGCTAATGTCGGCGGCATTTTACAGCGTCAGCCTGCGCACCGCAGGGTTTAACAATTTCGCGATGGACAGTCTGGGCAATGGCACGCTGGTCATTTCGTCAGCGCTGATGTTCATCGGCGCGGGCAGCGCATCGACCGGCGGCGGGATCAAGATCGCGACCGCAATGATCCTGGTGCTGGTCGTGGTCAGCGAGCTGCGCGGCCGCGCCGACGTCACAGCGTTCGGTCGCCGCATCAGTGCAGGGGCGCAGCGCCGCGCCATGGCGGTCATCCTGATTGCACTCGCGTTGATTGTCGGGGCGGCGTTGGCCATTGCCGGGATCACCGCAACCGCGGCGCCGGACATTGGCATGCGCGACATTGCGTTCGAATGCGTGTCGGCCTTCGCCACCGTCGGGCTCAGCACCGGGATCACGGCGCAGTTGCCCGCGGCGGCAAAATTCATCATCATCCTGCTGATGTTCATCGGGCGTGTTGGGCCGGTGACCATTGGCGCGGCGCTGATTTTGCGCAGCCGCCGCTCTGATTTCCGCTATCCACAAGAGGATCCGATCATTGGCTAAAAATGGAACCCGTGAATATATTGCGGTCGTCGGGCTGGGCCGTTTTGGCTCGGCGGTGGCCGAAACGCTGCACAGTCATGGCCATGAAGTGCTCGCCATCGATCTGGACGGCGACCGGGTTCAGGCGCTATCCGGCGTGCTGCCACATCTGGTGCAGGCTGATTGTACCAATGTCGATGTGGTCCGGAACCTGGGGCTGGCCGATGCCGACCATGCTGTCGTCGCGATCGGCAACAATCTTGAGGCGAGCGTGATGACCGTCATGTCGCTGCACGAGGCCGGGGTGCGCGACATTTGGGCCAAGGCGATGTCGGCACGCCACGGCGAGATATTGACGCGCGTGGGCGCAACCCACATCAGCTATCCGGAGGTTGATCAGGGCCGCCGCGTGGCCCATCTGATCGACGGGCAGATGAGCGATTTTCTGGCGATGAGCGACGGGTTCGCTGTCGCCGTCACCCGTGTCCCGGCGGAGGCGGCGGGCAAGCCGCTGGGTGAACTGGGCATGCGCCGCCGGCTGGGGATTACGGTGATCGCCATCAAACGCGCGGGCGAAGAGCTGGAATATGCTACCCCGGAAACCCGGCTGGTGGTGGGCGAGCAGATATTGATCAGCGGCCAGTCAGACAAGGTTCGCGCCTTTTCCGACCGCGTGGTGATCGAATGATGCGCGCCCGGCCCTTTGCGCAGGTGGATGTCTTCACCAGCGTTGCGCTGAAGGGCAATCCGGTGGCGGTCGTGCTCGACGGGGCCGGCCTGTCCGATGCCGAAATGCAGCAGTTCGCCAATTGGACCAACTTGTCCGAAACGACCTTCGTCCTGTCCGCGACCGACCCGGCGGCAGATTATGCGCTGCGCATCTTCACGCCGGCCAGCGAGCTGCCGTTCGCGGGGCATCCAACGCTGGGCAGCGCGCATGCGGTGATCGCGC
>JAAUPH010000198.1 GCA_012035435.1 Sphingopyxis sp.
GTCGTCACCGATACCGCAATCGGCGTGTCCTGCAGCGTCTGAGCACGCTTGCTGGCGGTAACGATAATTTCGTTGCCAACGTCTTCCTCGCCCGCGACTTCTTCAACAGGGGCGGTTTCGGCGGCGGCATCCTGCGCCATAGCGGCGACCGGGAACATTACAGTGCCAAGTATAGTAGCACCGCACAAAATCGAGCGAACCTTGCGCATCTCTCTCTCCATATCGAACCAATCATAGGGTCTATTGACGGTTATTGCTTTTGTCGTCTTCCCGCCTGTGCGCGATGCATTTGCCAAGGTCAACGATATGCCGTCAAGGCGCGGCGTTTGACCGCATAAAGTTGCAAGCGGGCAACAGTTATGCTGCGCAGCAAAAACGCAGCCCGTCGCGCTCAATAGCCCATCAGGCTGAGCACTTCCTTGCGGCTGCGCTGGTCATCGAGAAAACAGCCGAGCAAGCGGCTGGTCACCATGCCGACGCCCGGTGTCCGGACGCCGCGCCCGGTCATGCAGCCATGCTGCGCCTCGATCACCACCGCAACACCGTGGGGGTTCAGATGGTCCCAGATGCACTTGGCCACCTCCGCCGTCAGCCGTTCCTGCACCTGCAGACGCCGGGCATATCCATTGAGCACGCGCGCGAGCTTGGAGATACCGACAACGCGGTCGCGGGGCATATAGGCAATGCACGCCTTGCCCGTAATCGGGGCCATATGATGTTCGCAGTGCGACTGGAACGGAATGTCCTTCAGCAGCACCAGCTCATCATAGCCGCCGACCTCTTCAAAGGTGCGCGACAGGTGCAGCGCGGGATCCTCACCATAGCCTGAACAATATTCGCGCCAGGCCCGCGCGACGCGTTTGGGCGTATCAAGCAGGCCTTCGCGGTTCGGGTCTTCCCCCGCCCATTGGATCAGCGTCCGGATCGCGTCGGCGACCTCGGTCGGAACAATAATCTTGCCGTCTTCATCATGACTATCGCAGCCCATTTGGCGCTTCCCTTTGCCTCACAATCGAAATGCTGACGCGCGCATTGGACATTTATGCGACCGGGGCAAGAGATTAATCTATTGCGCACAGGCAAGGCGGTGACATTGACGCTGCGGCAACGCCGACTTTGCGACGAATGCGCGACAATTCCCGGTTTTCCTCGCACTAGACCCTTGACGCCCCCGTCAACTAGGCGCAGTTTTCCGTTTGACAGAAGCTGCAACAAGCAGTTCGTTGCTGGGAGTGCCGGTGGCCATAGACGCCGGCGCAATGGGATAAAGGACCGGCAGGGCCGGCCAGAGCCGCATGGACAGCGGCGAAAATCCCGTTGCGAAGGGCCGCATCCGCGGCCTGCTTTCAGCTACTCTCCCCGAAAGAGTTGGGCTTTCGCGGCCGCGCGAAACTGCGGCCGGTCTTTGGGAGGATGATTATGAAGTTCAAGGCTTTGCTTGGCACCTCGATGATGGCGCTGTGCCTTACCACTCCGGCGTTCGCGCAGGACGCTGAAGAGCGGACGGAAACCGATGCCTTTGGCGGCGAAATCGTCGTCACGGCGCAGCGTCAGTCCGAACGGTTGCAGGATGTGCCGATTGCCGTGTCGGCCTTTAGCGCGGAATCGCTGGAAGCGCAGCAGATCGAAAATCCGTCCGACCTGCAACTGACGCTGCCCAATATCACGTTCACCAAAACCAACTTTACGTCGTCGAGCTTCACCATTCGCGGGATCGGGGACCTGTGCGTCGGTGTGAGCTGTGACAGTGCGACCGCAATCCATCTGAACGGGTCGCCGCTGATTGGCACGCGCCTGTTCGAAACCGAATTTTTCGATCTGGAGCGGATCGAGGTGCTGCGCGGGCCTCAGGGCACATTGTTCGGCCGCAACGCGACATCGGGCGTGGTCAACGTCATCACCGCCAAGCCCAAGCTAGGTGAATTTGCCGCGAACATCGAGGGCGAATATGGCAATTACAACAGCATCAAGGCCAAGGGGATGGTCAACGTCCCGCTTGGCGACACGATGGCGGTGCGCGTTGCCGGTTTTTACCTGAACCGCGACGGCTATACCCGCAACCAGTTCGACAACAGCAAGATCGATGATCGCGACATGTTCGCGGTGCGCGGATCATTCCGTTGGGAACCGGGCCCCGACACCACGCTCGACCTGATGGGCTATTATTTCCGCGAGGACGATAATCGCCTGCGCATTCAGAAGCAGCTGTGCCAACGCGATCCCACCGGTGTGCTCGGCTGTTTGAACAACCGCCGCGATCCGGGGGTGACCAACGCCAACTCCACCTTTGTTGGCGTCCTGACCAGCCGCGAATTTTTCGCCATCCGCGGTCTGCCCACGGCGCTGGCGCTCGGCAGCCTGTACGGCCCGGATTCGCTGGCAGGCTTTGTCAGCCCGTCCGATCCGCGCGTCGTGAATACCGACTTCACCCCCGAATATTTCTCGGACGAGTTGCAGGTTGAGGGCCGGCTTGAGCATAGCTTTGGTGCGATCAATGTCTCGCTGGCCGGCATTTATCAGGAAGCCAGCGTCGACAGCCGTCAGGATTATAACCTGTCGGTCCAGAACCGCGCCTTTTTCACCCCGGCGCTGACGGCGTTGCAGGCGTTGGCCACGGGTGGGGGCGGGCCTGCGCTGGCGGCCTATCTCAACCCGATCCGCGCTGCACTGATCCCCGGCGGTCCCACCGGCAATCTTTGCACGTCGGACACCGATCCGACCGGCCTTGGCGCTTATGGCGGCAATGCCATCTGCGGTGCGACAGCGCAGGATTTCGACCGGTCGAACCAGAAAAGCAGCAGCTGGTCGGGCGAGCTTATTCTGACGTCCGATTTTGACGGGCCGCTGAACTTCGTGGTCGGCGGGATTTACGGCAAGTCGCACCTCACCGAAAACAGCTATTATGTGAATAGCTTTGGCATCGATTATCTGACGGGCATTCTCGGCACCTTCACCGCGCTGGGCAATCCGCCTGCCGCCGGGGGGCCGCTTCCGCCTTCCTACCTCGGCACGCCGTTTTTCCGCAACAACACCGATGACTTGAAGGTCAAATCCTATGGCCTGTTCGGTGAAGCCTATTGGGAGCTCAACGATGCGATCAAGCTGACCGTCGGCGCACGCTATACCAATGACAAGAAATCGATACGGGCGCGATCGACGCTGGCGAGCTTCCTGGTACCGTTTACGCAGACCGGTGATGCGTTCAATTCACCTTTTGTCGGCAGCTTTGACGCGGATCCGGGCCTTGCGGGCAATCAGCTGTTCCAGGCGCGCCGCGTCGGTTTTGACGAGGTGACAGGGCGCGCAGTGCTCGATTGGAAAATCACGCCAGACAATCTGATCTACCTCTCCTATTCGCGCGGCTATAAATCCGGCGGCATCAACCCGCCGCTGCAGCCGATCTTCGCCGTGGACGAGAGCTTTTCCCCGGAATTGGTGGACAGCTTTGAAATCGGCAGCAAGAACCGCTTTGGTGACCTGCAGCTAAACGTCACGGGTTTTTATTATAAATATAGCGACCTGCAGCTGAGCCGCATCGTTGCCCGCACCTCGGTCAACGACAATGTCGATGCCGAAATCTATGGTCTGGAGGCTGAAGCGGTCATCACCCCGTCGCCCAATTGGGTGATCAACATGGGCGCGTCCTATCTGCACACCAAGGTGTCGAGCGACAAGTTCCTGGGCGATCCGCGCGATCCGTCGGGCGGGCGTTCGGACACGGTGATCATCAAGGATATCACCAACGGCGCCAATTGCGCGGTGGTGCCGACCACGGCGGGCAATGGCGCAGGTGCATCAGCCTTCGTCACCGCGATTAACGCCAGCCTTGGCCTCCAAGGCCCGGCTGGCTTTGGCCCGAACAGCGGCATCAACTCGCCGGGCGCCTTTGGCATTTGTTCGGTGCTGCAGGCGCAGAGCGCACCGGGCGGGGCCGGAGCCTTGTTCGGCGGCATGACCGTCGAAAATGCTGGCGTGCCGGTGAATATCAAGGGCAATGAATTGCCACAGGCGCCGAATTATAAGTTCAGCGTCGGCGTGCAATATACCGCCGATATTGGCACCGACATGACGCTCGTGCCGCGGTTCGACTTGTCCTACACCGGCGACAGCTATGGCAATATCTTCAACGGCCGGATCAACGCGATCGAAGGCTATGCGCAGGCCAATGCCCAGATCCAGTTGAACGGTGCCGATAACAAATGGTTTGCCCGGTTGTTCGTCCAGAATATTTTTGACAGTCAACCGGTCACCGGGCTGTATGTCACCGACCAGTCGTCGGGCCTGTTCAGCAATGTGTTCACGCTCGACCCGCGCCGCTATGGGATTTCGGCGGGGGTGAAGTTCTGACGCTCTACCGCGCTGGCCGATGGGCCTGTGATACCCCGGTCATCCGCAAGGGTGGCCGGGGTTTTCGTTGTGATTTCTTGACGCAACACCCTGCGCTGTCGCTTCGGGAGTTTTTGCTAAAATCACGCCCCGCGTGATTTCTTGACGCAAAAACTGGTGCCCGGGGACGGGATCGAACCGCCGACACTGCGATTTTCAATCGCATGCTCTACCAACTGAGCTACCCGGGCACGGGTGTCCGCCGACCCGGTGGGCGGCGAAAGAAAGCGCGGCTATAGGCAGGCGGTTTGATCCTGTCCAGCGCCTTTTATGACCTTCCCATGGCGTTATTCGTCGCCCCCGTCGGCGCTGTCGATGGCACCATCGGGCGGGTCGTTGGCCGGGACGCGATAATCCCCTCCGAACCATTTGATCAGGTCGCGGTCGCGGCAGCCGCGGCTGCAAAAGGGACGAAATTCCGGATCGCGCGGCTTGCTGCATTCGGGGCAGCGGGCGGAGCTATTGGGCATGGCCGCATCCTTTCAGACTATCTTCGGCGCGGAGCATAACCGCCCGGCCGGTCCGTTGTTGCAGCTCTTCGATCCAGCGAGGGCGCGCCGCGAGTAAAGTCGTGACGCTGGCCCGAGCGCTGAGCGTGAGCGGGCCGGTTCCCAGCGCTCGCTCGGCCTGCCGCAGCAACGCGAGCGCATCGCTCAACACAGGATCAAGCTGCGTCCGTTCGCACAGCGACGGCCGCTCGCGGCGGCGGATGATCTGGACGAAGCCGAAGCCATTCATCGCGGTGCGCTCGAACGGTGGTGGCAGTGCAGCGTCGAGCAGGGCGTCGATACGCTGGCGATCGGCGCGGCCCGCAAGCGTGGGAAAGTCGATGCCGATGGAGCCGGTGAGGCCAAGCGCGGCAATCGCCGCAGCCGCAG
>JAAUPH010000199.1 GCA_012035435.1 Sphingopyxis sp.
GCGCTGATCGATGCGGGCGAGTATCCCCTCGAGCGCGCGGCTGATCGCGGTCTGGGTGCGGACCATTTCAACACGCGGCCAGGCGTTGCGCAGCCCGCTGTCGATCAGCTCGTCAATCTCATCCTGCGCCAAATCAGACAGCAGCTTCGTCGGCGACCAGAATTTGGCGGGGCGGACGATGTTGATGTCGCCCGAATAATCCTGGTTGATGAGGGATAGCGTAAGATTGGCGAGGCTGTTGAGCGGCGGCACCATCGCCAGCGGCTTTTGAAAGATCGTCATATTGGCGTTGAGCCACGCCTTGAAGGTCATCATCGAGGCATGCTGGATCGCCTCGAGCGGGGCCTTTTGCTTGCGCATGTCGGTCGCGAAGGGGAGCGCGAAGGGGTTGGCCTGGCTGACGATATGGTGGTTGACGCCGTAAAGCCGTTCGAGCCGCTTCGTCGGCACATCATGCGTCACCGACCCGTCGACCCAGCGCCGATCAGCTGATAGGGTACGCGCCGCCCCTTGGCATCGCGCGCCATCAGCATCACCGCGGGAACATGCCCGGCACCGCGCAGCTCGCCAGCACCCCGTCGCGCACCAGCACATTGGGCGCGGCGATGGCGTTGAGCAGGCGGCCGTTTTGATGCTTTTCGGCCGGCGCGACCGAGACGTTGAGATGCTTGCCGCTAATCTCATAAGCTTCTTGAAAGGTCACATCGGGGATCATGCTGGCGAGCCGTTCGCGGACATCATCCTGCACCATCCGACGGGGTTTTTCCCCGCGCGCGGCGGGGCTGTCGGGGTTGGCGAGTACGCCCGAATCGAGCCAGGGGCCGATTTCGGCATCCTTGCGGGTGCAAATGACGGCGGCAACGATCGACCCGCCGCTTGCGCCCGACATAATGCTGGGCAGCACGCCTTCGCTCCACAATGCCTTGACCACGCCAATGTGGAAAAACAGATAGGTGCCCGATCCGCTCATCAGGAGCGCCGAGCGGCCATAACAATGTTGGGCGCGGCGGAAAAAATCGCGGCGTTCGTCGAGCGGAATGACGCGGGCCTTTTCAATGGCATGAAGCGCATCGACGACTGCGGCGACATAGTCCTCGATCACCCGTTTGGTGCCGAACCGCGCTTTTTGATACAGGCGCTCGTGGCCCATGCCGTCCATGTTGCCGTGGATACCCTCGTTGAGGGCAAACAACATGCCGCGCACATCGCCGGTGTCGGCCAGGGCGGTCAGCCGTTCGAGCCGGGCGCGGATGGCGCGATAGTCAAAATGCTTGCTTTCGTCGGTCTGCCGCCACGCCTGGAGCCCCGATTTCTTGTCGAGCGCCTGCGCCGCCTTTGACCACGCCTTGTACGTCGTGGCGTTGGCCAATTCGCTCTCGGTACTGAGCGTGGGGGAGAAGATCATTGGCACGGGGTCCTGAACAAGATTGAATGGTGTTGGCATGCAAGGAAGTCTGTTTCATATCCATGTCGTCCCCGCGAAAGCGGGGATCCAGGAGCGGATAATGCTTCGCGGCGCCCCTGGGTCCCCGCTTTCGCGGGGATGACAATTTGGGTCGGTCCGTCCAGCGTCATCGCGCCCTATTTTCCCTTGCCCGGCGCCCCCGGCTTGGCAAGCTTTTTGGGTGCAGCGGCTTTCCCGCTTTTGGACTTGGGCGCGGCTTTGGCTGCGGGCTTGGCTTTGGGTTTCGTGGCAGCCTTTGGCTTAGCGACTGCCTTCACCGGGGGCTTTTCCACCGGCACTGCCGCCGCCTTTGGCGCATAGCCGCTGGCGCGCGGCGTCGCGGCGAGCAGTTCGGCAAAGCTCGCCTCGATACATTCGCGGAAGAACGCGATATCGGGCATGATTTCGCGTTCGCAGATGATCGAAAAGGCGATGCGGCCATTATAGCTGGGGGTCGCAACGAACAGCCCCATATTGTTGGTGAGCGGGGCCATGCCATATTGCGCGGTCAGCTTTGCCCCCGCCATATAGAGCGGCACCTGCGCCCCCGGCACGTTCGAGATGAACAAATTGGTTTGCCGCACCGCGAAGCGTTCGTTCATCAGGATGCGCGCGACGGCGGCCATGGTCGCGCCTGGAATATGCTGCGAAAGGTCGGTCATCACCCGCGCGCTGATGCCCGTTTTCGCCTCCTTCGCCTCGACCGTATAGTCGCGCACCGCGGCGAGCCGTTCGAGTGCGTCGCCTATGTCGGTACGGATCGGCACGCTCATCGCCGACACTTGATTGCCCGGCGTCGATGCCTTGCCGCTGCCAGCTTCCTTGCCGCGCCGGTTAATGGGCGCGACCGCGACCAGGCTTTCCTTGGGCAACTCCTTATGATGATCAAGATAGCGGCGGAGCGCGCCGCCGACGGTCGCGATCACGACATCATTGACGGTCGCGCCCTCCACTTTTTTGCGGATCAGCGCGCAGTCGGACAACGCTACCGTCGTGCCGTCGAACATCTTGTGCGGGCCGACGGGAACATTGAAGCGTGTTTCGGGGACGCCCGCCGTCATTCCGCCTTCGGTGACCGATTTGCGTGCGGCCGACAGCAGCGCTGGCGACATTTTCATCAGCGCGTTCATAAATTTGACCGGCGACTGCATCGACGCCGACCAGGCGCGGGTCATGACTTCGGCCGCCGTTGGTTCGCGGCCGAGGGTAAATTCCGGTGGCGGCGCCTGGATCGCGGGCGTGCCGTTCGCGTCGATATCGCTCATCGCGATAAAAGCATGCGCGCCCGATGCGCCATCGACGGCGGCATGGTGAACCCGGTGGAGCATCGCGAAGCTGCCCGGAGCGACGCCGGGAATGCGGTCCAGCCCCTCGATCACATAGACGTCCCACAGTGGGCGGTTCATATCCATCGGCTTGGAAAAATAGCGCGCAGTCGCGATGCAGAATTGCCGCCAGTCGCCGGGCTCGGGCAGACGCGCATGGCTCATATGCGCTTCGATGTCGAAATGTTCGTCCTCCACCCAATAGGGATGGTCGATGTCCATTGGCAGCCGGTGGAGGCGGCGCTTGAACAGCGGCGAGGTGTCGATGCGGCTTTCGACGTGGCGGATAATATCCTTGAACCGCACTTTTCCGCCGGGCGCGGTCGCGGGGTCATAGATATAGACGCCCATGATGTGCGTCAGATTGTTCGCGGTCTGCGCATAGAGGAACTGGGCGTCCTGCGCGCTGAGCTGTTCGACCATCATCCATCTCCCTCGTTGATCATCGTATCGGCAAGCTCGACCGTCGCCAAGCGCATTGCTTCCATCCGCGCCGCCAGCGCGCGCAGCTCGCGGTGCATGGATTTGCGTGCCGCGCGCGAAGGCGCATCGGTCGCGCCGGTAAGGCCCATATGGCGCGCGAGCGCAAAGCCATTGGCGAAGAGCAACTTGCCAATCGCCGCCTCGCTGCTGATCCGGCGCAGGAGGTAGGCCTGCCGCCCCTCCATCAGCGCAGCGTCGCAAATCGCTTTCTCGTCAGGCACCGTCCCATCGCCCAGCCGCGCGAGCAGGTCGAAGACCACTGAATAAGCCTCGACATATTGGAGCAGCACCGCATGGCCGACGAGCGGCTGGCAGCGGCGGAGCAGCTGGTGGATGCCCCGCGCTCCACTGGCCAGTCGCGCGTCCCATTTGGGATCGATGCGCGCAAGTTCCCCGGCAATGGCGGCGTGGTGGGCATCGCGCGGAGGATAGAAAAATTCAAATTTGAACAGATCGCGCAGCCGGTCGATATCGGCCCAGAAAGCGTCGGTCGGGTCGCCGTCATCATGGTCACGCAGGGCGAACAGCGCGACCTCTATCATTGCGCGGTCGAGGAAATGGTGGACGATGGTCCCCCGATAATAGCTCGCCATCGCATGTTTGGCGGGGTCGATCGAATAGATGCGCTCGCTGCCCTGTTCGAAACGGAGGAGCAGCCCGCTCGCGACCAGCGTATCGACCGTAGCGGCGAGCGCGGCACGGTCGCCGCTTTCCAGTTCCTGCGCCAGCCGGACGCCGCGCGCGCGCGCCCAATCGGTAATATAACTGATCGTCACGAGCAGTTCCGCCACGGTCGCGCCGCGCGGGGCGGTGCCAAGCAGCATCAGGCACATCACTCCGGTGACGGTCAGCGGGGTGACACGGTTCGCCTCCACCGCCACGGCAAAGGCCAGCCGTTCGAGGGCGCGCTTGTCGTCGGGGTCATCGACGCTGGGGATCACCACCGGATTACCGATGTCGATCCGCACCCGGCCCATCGGTTCGCGCAAGCTCCGGATATACCCGATGAACCAGCCGATGCTTTCGGGCTTCTTAACCCGGCCCGTCTGTTCGGCGGCATATTCCTCGACATCGCGGATCAGGTCGAAGCTGGTGACGAAGGGTACAAAATGGACATCGCGCGTCGCGGTCGCGTGCGCGGCGTCCATCACATATTTCATCAGCCCAAAGCGCGGCGGCATCAGCTTGCCGAGGCGCGAGCGTGTGCCCTCAAACGCCCAGGACAGCGGGAATCTTTTGTCGAGCAGCCAGCCGATATAGTGGCGCAGCACGAGTTTATAGACCGGCAGATCCTGAAAACTGCGGCGGATGTAAATCATCCCCGAGCGGCGGAAAAAGCCGCCGATGGGAAAGAAATCAAGGTTCGCGCCGCCAAAGCTGTGCAGCATGGGAAGGTCATTTTCATAGGCCATGCGGCTGGGCGTCGCGCCGTCGATGTAGGTTTTGTGAGTGAAGAGGATGCAGGTCGGATACTGGCGCAGCGTCGCGCGCAGCCGTTCGACCTCCGCCGGATCGACCAGCATCGTGTCGCCATAGCCCGAGCCGAACATGAACCGGTCGAACCGCGCACGCAGATCGAGGAACAGCGCCGACGGGCGGGCGATCAGTTCCTGCATATAGGCTGCGGCTTCCTTGCGCAGCGCGGGCAGATCGCCGTCCATGGCCTTCAATGCCGTGCGGAAGCGCGGACTGGTGCGCAAGGCAGCAGCCACGAAACGCGGCACTTTATAGCGGCTTCCCCGCCAGCACAGCCCGCGTTTCGGCGACGTCGAGCGCAAGAACGACGGGCACGGAAAACGTGGCCCTGAAGTGGTGCGCCGTCACCGGATCGGACAAGGACGGCAAGACGCAGGTCTATACGCTCAACCGCGAGCCGCTCGTGAAGCTGCGGGAAGGCTGGCTGGCCGCATTCGGCTACATGCAGACCGCCAGCCTCAAGGCCCTGCGGCGCGCCGCGGAGCGCTAGCGGTAGGCGGGTCATCGCAGGTTTCGTCTGA
>JAAUPH010000200.1 GCA_012035435.1 Sphingopyxis sp.
GCCCGCGACCGCGTCGGCCGCCGTGTCCATCACATCGTGGCAAAAGCCCAGGTCTGCCGCAGCGGCGCGGTTGGCGTCGTTGGCGTCATAGCCGGTGACGCGCACCTGTGGCAGACAAGCGCGCAGCGCGCGCGCGACCGACGAGCCGATCAGCCCCAACCCGATGATCGCAACATGGCTGAACGGCGCGGTCATCCGGTCAATTCGCCCCAAGCAAGCTGCGGATCGCGGCGGCCACGCCGCGCGTCTCGTCCTCCGTACCGATGGTGATGCGCAATCCGTGGGGCAGACCCTGTCCGGGCAGCCAGCGGACGATATAGCCCGCGTCCATCAACCCCTTATACACCGTCTCCGCGCTCACCGCGCCTTCGAACAGGATCAGCAGGAAATTGCACGCCGAGGGCACGACGCGCAGGCCGTGGTTGCTGAGCTGCGTC
Organism: Sphingopyxis sp.; assembly: GCA_012035435.1. The sequence goes on from JAAUPH010000200.1 coordinate 438, forward strand.
ATCTCGCCCGCCAGCCAGCTGCGCCATCGGCGGTTATGCTCGCGGCTGTGCTGGACGAATTCATCGTCGCCGATCGCCGCAATCGCCGCCATCTGGCCGCAGCGGGTGACGTTGAAAGGCGCGCGAATACGGTGCAGCGCGTCGATGATGGCGGCGCTGGCATAGCCCCAGCCGATCCGCTCGGCAGCCAGCCCGTGGATTTTGGAGAAAGTGCGGGTGACAAACACATTGGCCGCGCCTTCGGCGAGCGCCAGCCCGTGATCATCCTCATCCGCCTCCAGATATTCGGCATAGGCCTGGTCAAGCACGAACAGCACGTCGGTGGGCAGCGCGGCGTGTAGCCGTGCAATGTCGGCCCGGCTGGTCAGCGTGCCGGTGGGATTGTTGGGATTGGCCAGATAGACGACCCGCGTGCGCGGCGTGACCGCGGCAAGCAGCGCGTCTACGTCGGTCGCATACTCCTTGTCCGGCGCAATCACCGGCGTCGCGCCCACCCGGCGCGTGGCAATGTCGTAAACGGCAAAGCCATAGCGGACATAGACAATCTCATCCCCCGGCCCGGCAAAGGCGCTGGCGGCCAGATGCAGCAGCTCGTCCGACCCGGTGCCATAGATGATCCGCGCCGGATCCAGATCATATTTGCCCGCAATGGCCGCGCGCAGCTCTGCCGCGCCGGGATCGGGATAGCGGGTGAGGTCATCGGCTGCTGCAATAAACGCGGCCCGCGCCGCTGCGCCGGTGCCCAGTGGATTTTCATTCGCGCTTAGCTTGGCCAGCGGACGGCCATCGTCGCTGGTGGCCTTGCCAGGCACATAGGGAGCAATGCCCATGATCCAGGGCTTGGGCGCGGGGGCGAGTGCTGTGTCAGTCATGGAGGGGGCGTTAGAGCAAGAGCAGGGAGGGGGCAACAGAGCCGAAAGACTCAACCTGCCGCCTGCCCAGAAGCGGCGCCGTGCTTCGGTCGATTTAGCCATATCAGGGGCTGGCCGATCCCGGACATCCCTCCACAATCACGATCTGAGGCGCGTGGGCCGGTGTGATTATGGCGGCGTGCGACAAGGTTTCGAATATTCACAGGGTCATCGACATTGGCATTTGCGATACCCGCGCAAGCAACGGCCTAAAATTCCTGCTGGTTGCGCCGCCTGGTGATCGACGTGGGACAATATCGTCACGTCTATGGACCGTTCGTCCCAAATGATTTGGCGGTAACGCCTCGGCTCGTCCATTTCCTTGGTTATCGGCGCTCCTGGTGGACCGCTCGTTCCGACACAGGCCGTCAGTTCGAGGAACATAGATGGGCAAATCTTTTCGTTTTATTCTGTTAGCAAGTCTGGCTCCGCTGGTATCGGGCGCTGTTCTTGCGCAGGAGCCGCAGCCTGAAAACCAGGATGTGGTGGACCGCGCCGACGATGCATTCGGCGTCCGGGTTGGGGTCGAACGTTTCGGCCTATACTCGGAGAGCCTCGTACGTGGGTTTAGCCTTGAGGCTGCTGCCAATTACCGCATCGACGATCTTTACTATGTCCCCGCTGGTACGCCGTCCAACCCGACGATCGATGTCGCGACCATCCGGGTAGGCCTCAGTGCCGTACCCTTCGATTTCCCCGCACCATCGGGTGTCGTCGACTATGTGCTACGGCAGGCCGCGACGAGCCCTTCCTCACGGTGCGGACCGGTATCGACCGCTATGAAAGCATCTTCGTGGAGAGCGATTTTTCGGTTGGCTCGCCTAAGCTGGGTTTTGCGGGAGGCTTTCAGGCCTATCCATCATCGCAATATGCCGACGGGTCGTATGGCAATTTCTATTCGGTCGGCCTTGTTCCGCAATGGCGGCCAAGCGACAGGACGCGGGTTCGCGCTCTGGCGGGAGCGAGCCGTTGGCGCTATTCGGGCGATGAGGGATATGTGGCGGGCGGCACGATACTGCCCCCGGTGATCGGCCAATTGCGGCGACTTGGGGTGCCCAATGGCAAGTTCGAACAACGCATCGCGAACTATGGCGTGATGCTCGATCAGGATTTGGGCTTTGCAGAATTGAAAGCGGGAGGATTTTATTCACGGCGGCAAACCCCTTTCGCCGATTTCACGATAGTTTCCGGCCTTGACGCCGAGGGACGCGGTCGGGCGACGCTCTTCACATCCCCCGATCTCGATACCAAAACATGGTCGGGCGAGGCCAGCCTGACCAAGCGCTTCCGGACCGGGGACTGGCAACACCGCGTGCTGGCGAAGGTCCGGCTGCGATCGACCGATGCGGTCAATCCGCTTGGCCGGGCGATTGATTTGGGCCGCGTCGCTATCGGCGACAAACCGCTTTTGCCCATACTGATCGACCGATCGCCCACCGGCGTTGAAACGCGCAACGAGATAGACCAGCGCGCCTTTGGGTTAAGCTACCGCCTTGCCCGCGGGAACAACCTGGAACTGCGCGTCGGCGTCCAGCGCATGCGCTATCAAAAGCGGGTGACGCGAACCGGTGAGGTCGGCAACGAGACGCTCGACAACGACTGGCTCTACAATGGCTCGATCGTGTGGCAGCCGACCAAAGGCGTGACCGCCTTTGCCAGCTATACACGCGGTCTTGAAGAATCGGGCACGGCTCCGGCCAGCGCCACCAATCGCAACGAGGTTCTGCCCGCGGTGCTGGCACGCCAGGCAGAGCTTGGGGTTCGCGTCGAATTCACGCCGACCGTTTCGCTGGGTGTTTCCGGCTTTACTATCAGCAAACCGACCCCCGCTTTCGATGCGAGCGGCGCGTTCCGGCTGCTTGGCAATGCACGCTATGACGGCATCGAAGGTTCGCTGAACGCCCGCTTCGACAATGGCCTTGCGCTTGTGCTCGGTGCGGTCGCTATCGACCTCGATCGCCGCTCCGGCCCCGATGCGCCGATATTTGCACCAGCGGGCCTTGCTGCAATCCAGGGACTTATTGGGGCAACCTACACGCCGACATTTGCCAAGGAATTCAGCTTCGATACGCAAATCAACCTACAGGGGCCGCGCTGGGTCGATGCTGGTAACACGCTGCGCACTTCGGGCTTTGCCACCGTCAACCTCGGCGCGCGCTATCAACTCGGCAATGGCGGACCCAATATCCGCGTGCAAGTCGTGAACGCTACGAACACGCGGCAGTGGTCCGCCTTGCCCTCGCAGCTGCTGGGCTTTGTCGTGCCGCGAACGTTCAGACTGGTGGTGTCACAGACGCTGGGCTAGCAACGCGGCGGCAAACGGTCGCCCTTGAACCATGATCTGCCGGTCCGGCATTCCGTGGAAATGCGGCTAGTTTTGCCGCAATCGAGCGATGAAATCGGGGGCATAGGCCTTCCCCAGCGGGCACGCTTCCCCACTGTCAAGGCGTATGATCGGTGCGCGGGCATGTCGCACGGCGCTTACATCGACGATGCGATTGGCATTAACGATCAAGGTGCGGTGGCTTCGCGCGAAACCATATGGCTCAAGCTGCTTTTCGGCCTGCGAAAGCGTCATGCGGACCGTGTGGACACGGTCATCGGCGTGAATCTCGCAATAATTTCCCGCAGACTTCACACAGCGAATGCTCGACGGTCTGAGCAACAAGGAGGGTGACTGCGGAAAAGATATCCAGTCTTCGTGAGTGACGATGTCCGGCGTCCTCGGCTGCACCCGAAACCGGTGCAGCAAGGACAAACAAACGAGCAAGGCGGACAATGCGGCGACGACTGGCAGCAAGTCGTACATGCGTTCGATCCACCGCACCGGGAAGTCTGCATTGTCGATGCCGGAAACGATGAGATGCACCGAAGCGCCTATGGTGACGCCCATCGCCACGAAAGCCATCCACAATGATGCGGCCGCTTGCACGCCCCGGCCTGCAAAGCTGCCGAATTCGGCAATTTTGCGCCAGAACAGGCGCGCCGCGACGGCGCAAGGGATGCCCATCGCCAGCCCCCAGCGCAGCGAAACATCGGTCGGGACCGCCGCTGCATCGAACCAGCTGTGGATTTGGCAATATCCGGCGAACATCAGGACCGCGATCGCGCCGGTAGCCGTCATCGGCGGCAGTTCTGCACGAAGCGGTGGGCGGCGCGTTTCGGCAATCATGGGATTGGTGAATAGCTCGACGGCCGTGCTTGCAAAACTCATTTTCGACGAATGGTGTAAGGCCACTTCAAGGAGGAAAAGAACTGGATTGCCAGAACAGCCCACGTGAAATTGCTTGATCGACCGCCCACGTCGCTCGACCGTTGCCATAGTGACCGATGACCCATGTTTGGTGCAGGTCAATGTTACCAATCCCGGCAACTTGCTCCCCCCACATTGACACCTTTCTCCGCCGCCCCTAGCCCGCGCCTTATGGCCACCGCTATCCGCCAGATGGAGCATCAGCATATTGTCCTGCCCCAGCCGCTGTCGCTCGACAGCGGGGCTGCACTCGCGGACGTGGTGGTGGCGTATCAGGCCTATGGCGCGCTCAACGCCGCGCGCGATAATGCGATATTATTGTGCCATGCGCTGACAATGGACCAATATGTCGCCAGCCCTCATCCGGTGACGGGCAAGCCGGGGTGGTGGGACCGGGTGGTTGGGCCGGGGCTGACTATCGATACCGACCGCTATAATGTGATTTGCGCCAATGTGCTGGGCAGTTGCATGGGATCGACCGGGCCGGGGAGCGCGGACCCCGCGAGCGGCGCGCCCTTTGCGATGCGGCTGCCGGTGGTCACGATTGCCGATATGGTGCGGGCGCAGATGGCGCTGCTCGATGCGCTGGGCATCGAACGGCTGCATGCCGTGATCGGCGGTTCGATGGGGGGGATGCAGGCGCTC